>JAXDMI010001116.1:0-7776 GCA_034666145.1 Myxococcales bacterium
CTCGGTGCCGTCGCGGCGGGTGTGCCTCCGGCGATGGCGGCGGCGGCGCTCGAGGCAGCGGCACCACCGCCGGGTCGCTTCGAGGTGGTGCACGAGCGACCGTACGTGGTGGTCGACTACGGCCACAGCCCGGACGCGCTCGCCAGAACCGTGCAGACTGCACGCAAGCTGACGAAGGGGGTGCTCTCCGTGGTCTTCGGTGCCGGCGGCCAGCGCGATCGGGAGAAGCGCGCGCCGATGGGCGAGGCCGCGCGCCCTGCCGACCATGTGATCCTGACCAGCGACAATCCACGGGCCGAGGATCCGGCGGAGATCGCGCGAGCGATCGCGAGCGGTCTGCAAGGACACGCCTCGGTGCGAACGGAGCTCGATCGACGCGCGGCGATCGCGTCGGCGATCGCGAGCGCCGGTGCGGACGACGTGGTGTTGATCGCCGGCAAGGGCCACGAGACGGAGCAGCAGGTGGGGCAGGCGACGAGGCCCTTCTCCGACGTGGAGGTCGCGAAGGAGGCGCTCGCGAGGCGATGACGCGCGACGCGACGCTGCTGAAGGTGCTGTCGTGGAACGTGGAGAACCTCGGCAAGTACGTCGAGGCCACGCCGGGCGCGCTCGCGACGTACGTCGAAGCGATGGGCTCGCCGGACGTCGTATGTTTGCAGGAGGTGCGCGTGCGGCCGAGCGACGACGCGCTCATTGCGGCGATGAAGGGCGCGCTTCCGGGTTACGAGTGTCACTTCGCGCTGGCGAACGACCCGAAGAACGTGACGTTTCGCGGCGGCCGCATGTACGGCGTGGCGACCTGGGTGAGCGCGGGGCTGACGCCGGGCCTGCGGGCGCGGACGCTGCCGTGGGAGCGCGAAGGACGCGTGGTGATCACCGAGCTCCCGGCGCTGAGGTTGGCGATCGTGAACGTGTATGCGGTGAACGGGACGGACAAGCCGTACTGGGATCACGACCTGGGGCGCATCGAGGGCGATCGTCACGTGTGGAAGCGTCGCTTCATCGAGCGCCTTGCCGAGGAGTGCGCGTCGATGAAGACGCGTGGGATGGAGCTGGTGCTGGTCGGCGACTGGAACGTTTCGCGAACGAAGCTCGACACGGTCCCGCGCCTGCGTACGGAGGAGCCGCATGCCACGGCGCGAGCGGCGTTCAACGAGGTGTTCATCCCGTCGCTGGACCTGGTCGACGTGTTCCGCGAGCTCCACCCCGACGCGAAGAAATACACGTGGCATCGCCGCGGCGCGCGCCGCCCGGACGCGGCGCGCGTCGACTTCGCGCTGCTCTCGCGCTCACTCCTGCCGCGTGTCGTGGACGCAGACATCGACGAGCGCATGGAGGCAAGGCTGGCAAGCGACCACGCCCCGCTGTGGGTGACGCTGCGAAGGGAGTGAGTGCGCCCGCGCTCTCGCTCGCGCCCCGCGTCCGCGCTCTCGCTCGCTCCCCACGCAGGAAGTTCACGCCGGAGCTCAAGGCTTCTCAGGGTCTCGCGCAGCGGATTCTACCCGTGGTCGAAACGGCCTCTCGCGGCATGCACCCACCGATGACGCGCGACTCGCGATCGAGATTCGCGTCGTGCATCACCGTCTTCGCGGCATCTACGGCAGTCCGCGGATCCATCGGGAGCTGCGCGCGAAGGGCCATCGCATCGGCAAGAGACGCGTCGAAGGCCGGATGCGCTTGGAGGGTCTAAAAGGCCGGCAGAAGCGACGATTGTGTCGCACGACGCACTCGAATCATTCGCATCCCATCGCGCCGAACGTCCTCGAACGCGACTTCGCGACCGATGTTCCGAACGAGGTGTGGGTCGCTGATGTCACTCCGTCCGCGCTCGCGGCGTTGACCGCGGCGCTGCGCAGTCGTCAACCGCGGTCCGGCCTCGTGCATCACTCGGACCGCGGCAGCCCGTACGCCAGCGACGACTACCGCGATGCGCTCCGCCTGCGTGGCATCGTCGCGAGCATGAGCCGCAAGGGCGACTGCTGGGACAATGCCGTCGCGGAGAGCTTCTTCGCGACCCTTCGCGCCGAGCACGTCGACCACGAACGCTTCGCCACCCGCGCTGCCCCCGTCGCCTCGCCGACCGATTACATCGATGGCTTGTACAACACCGTCAGGCGGCACTCGTATCTCGGCTACGTCAGTACAATTGAATTTGAATTGAAGCGACTCTCGAGATGAGAGGCGGCACAGTCAAGCTGTCCTCGAGACCGGGGGAGGATCACCCGCGCTCTTGCTCGCTCCCCGCGTCCGCGCTCGGCTCCGCACTCGCTTCCGCGCTCTCGCTCGCTCGTGCGATGGAGGCGGACAGCCGTGATCGCACGGGGACACGTCTGTCGCGCGCCCCGCGGCGCCGCTCACGCCCGACCGAAGTCACGGGTCAGCCTCGCAGCGCTCGCGGCACCTCCCCGAGGCGGATCTTGCCACCGCCGCGCGTGATCCATCCGCCGCGCAGGACCCAGGTCGTGGCGGGTTGGACCGGGCTCGCATCGGGCGGGCGTTCGAGGGCATCGAGCCATCCGTCGAACCAAGGCCCCGACGAGCACGGGTCGAGGAGCCCGACATCGAGCTCCCCATGCTTCAGATGATTCGAGAGCACGTAGACCAGCACGTTGCGCACGGCGCGCGGCGACGTGAGGTCGCGTCGATGATAGCGGTCGCCCCACACGCGGCCGCGCCGCCGCCCGAGGACGCGGCTGTTCACACGCATCGCGATCCGCACCGCGAAGCTGCGCATGCCGTTGGTGAGCGTCGTCGGATCGTCGGCCTCGACGATGATGTGCACGTGGTCCGCTTGCACCGAGTAGTGCGTGATGCGGAAGCCGTCACGGCGCGTGTCGCGGATGGCCCGCTGCAGCACCCGATGAACCCGCTCATTACGAAACCCCGGGAGGCCCTTCGCGCGCCGCAGCGTGATGTGGAGCGGGCACTCGGCGTGATGCACCGGCCGCGTACGATGCACGACGTTGGGTCGCGCGGTCGGGTCCTTCCGCTTGCGACCGGAACCCTTGCGTGGTCCTCCACGCGTCCGGACTTCAGCGAAGGAGAGCTGCCGCGGAGCACGCTTGGGACGTCGCGCGGGTGCTGCCGGGGGCTGCGATTGCGACGTCCGGCGCTTCTTTCGCTTCGTGGGCTCGCCCCCCCACTTGACCTGCCGCGCGTTCAACATAGGTTAGGCGATTCTAAGTCGAGACCGGCGATCTGCAAGGTCACCGCAGCAAGTTCGGCCCGAAAAAATACGTCGCCGCGCGGAGGACGAGAGGCGGACGCGAAGGCGAGTGAAGGCGAGTGAAGGCGCGAGGGCGAAGGCGAGGGCGAACCCTCATCCGCATCCGTGCTCGCATCCGCGCCTGTTTCCGCGTTCGCGTCCGCGCCCGCGTCCGCGCCCGCGTCCGCGCCCGCGCTCGCATCCGCGCCCGCAGTTCGCATCCGCGCTCGCATCCGCGCTCGCTCGCTTCGTTCGTTGGTTCGCGACGTTGGCTAACGCGCGATAGTGGGCGGGCAGCGCGAGGGGGCCGGCGATCGTTAACCTCGTAAACGAGTTTGGTTCACGAGGTTAACTACCCGCGCGAGGGGGCGGGCAGGGGAGCGCGACCCCATGATCGCATCGCCTCTCTTCCGCCTCTTCTCCGCCTCTTCTACTTCACGATCTCCACCGTCGCGGGCGCCTTCGCCGGCGAGGTGTTCGTGGTCCCACGATGCTGCTTCCCGTCATGCGTGACCCACCACGCCATCAGGAACACCAGCAGCGCTGCCGTCAGCGCGAAGAACACCCGCGCTGTCGGGTCCGGTTCGATGCGCGCGCGCAGGAGCTCCGCCGCGCGCTTCACGTGCTCGTCGGTCGTCTTCGACGCGAGCTCCGGTGCGCCCGCGCGCACCGTCGCGTAGTCGCCTGCCGCGAACGCCGCGACCAGCGACGCGAGCTCCGGATCGTTCGGGAAATCACGCGCGAACGACGGGAAGCCCCACGCCCCGCGCGTCTTCTCGAACACATCGACCGGCAGCGACGGCGCCGGTTCCGGCGGTGACGACTCGCGGTACGTCATGCGGGGATCGGGCTCGCACCCGCCGTCGCCGTGGCCGTCGCCGCCGCCGTCGCGCGGGCGCTCGTGCTGCGCGCCGACCTCGCCACCTCGCCATGCGTGATCGCTCGATGCAGCAGCGACGGCGTCAGCCCCGGCGCCAGCAGACTCGGCGTCACCTCGCTCGACGGGAACATCTGCACGAACGCCGGCGCACGTCGCACGCGATCGACCAGCGTGCGCTCCATGATCATCGACGTGTACTGCAGTGCGCCGAGCTCCGGCGTGTTCGCGTTCAGCACCACGTCGAGGTCCTGCTTCTTGCAGAGGAACGCGAGGCCCTTGATGCGGCTCTCGAGCGGCGACCAGTTGTCGGCGCACGTTCCGTTCTCGCTGATGCCCCACACGCCGGACTCCGTGTTCAGGAACAGCGTCTGGTTGCCGGACGTATGGCCCGGCGTACGCAAGAGCATCACGCCGTCGCCGAGCGCGAGGTCGCCTGTCGTGAGCACCACGTCGTTCATGCGCACGCCCAGCTTGCCGTCGCGCACGAACCACGCCTTCTGGAACGGATGGAGGTCGTCCCAGTCGTCCCACTCCGACCGCGGTGCGAGCAGCTTCGCATTCGGAAAGCGCGGCGGACGCGCGCCGTCCTCGGTGCCGAGCAACCCACGCAGGTCCTGCGTGTGGAAGTGATCGAACGCGACGTAGTCGATGTCCTCCGGCATGACACCGAGACGCGCCAGTTGCGACTCGAGTGAGTCGAACTTGCCGGCGGCAGCCTCGCTCAGGCGCGTGCCGACCGCCTCGATGAAGCGCGCGAAGAACGGGGTCTTCTTCGCGGCCTCGACGTCGGTCGGATTGAAGAGGAGGTTCTTCAGCTCGCCGTTGCGCTGGAACTGCACGAGCACGCAGCGATGCGTCATCATCACGAACGGGGCCGGAGCGAACGCCGCCGCCCAAAACGCGTAGCGCGTCGGATACGCGAGCGTCGACAGCGGCATCGTCCGCACCGATACGCAGCGCGGACCGCTCACGAACTTCTCGCGGAGTCGCTCCGCGCTCCGCCGAACGGCACGCAGCTGCGGACCCGAGCTCCCTACCGCCCACGCCCCGTCGAGATCCGGAATGCGCTGGAGTTCGACCGTCATGGCCGCAACTCTAGCCCGATTTGGCCTACTTCGCCGTGCAGCCGAGGACCGGCGCGACAGGGCTGAAATTCCCGCCGATCGCGGCCGGTCGCACGGTGTCGACGTCCTTCATCGCGGCCTCCAGGATGTCGCGGATCTGGACGTAGGTCTGGTCCAGCTTGTCCGTCGTCTTGCCGGGCTCGGCCACGCACAGGAACTTGGGCGTACCGCACCCGTCGAAGTCCTCGCAGCTCGCGCCGCCTGCGCCGAGCGAGCGCAGCTCGGTGTCGCCGTAGAGGATCTTGCCGCCGACCATCGTGAGCGCCACGTCCTTGGCCGACGCACCGACCACCGTGTCGTAAGGCGCCGTGCGCGAGCCCTTCACGACGAAGAGATCGGCGAGCATGCCCTTCTTGATGGTGCCGATCTTGTCGCTCAGGCCGAGCACGATGGCTGCGTTCTTCGTGGCCATCGTCACGATGTCCTGCGCCGTGAGACGGCCAGCCCAGTTCATGTCGCTGTACTTCTTCGCGAAGCGCAGCTCGTCGAGCATGTTCTGGCTGCCGCCCATCGACCAATCGGGCGCGAGCGAAACGAGGATGCCGTTGTCGAGCGCGAGCGGGATGTTCGTGGTCGCACCGTAGAGCGCGATGTTCGACGCGGGCGACCACGTCAGCTTCATGTCCTTCATCTTCATCGCCGCGAACTCGGTCGCAGTGAAGGACGTGCCGTGCGTGATGGCGGTCTGCGGTGCGTAGAGACAGCCCGACGTCGTGGTCAGCGTGCCGAGCTTCGTGAACTCGTCGCGCGCGGCTTGATTCAGGCCCTCGCCGATGTGGATCAGGTACGCGGCCGTCTTGCCGCTCGCGTAGTTGTTGCACACGCCGTCTGCCGTCGTCTTCGACGGAAGAATGGCTGCAGTCTGCACCTTGTCCGTGCCGATCCCACCGTTGAAGCTCGTGTCGATGGCGCGCGCGAGCGACGCGTAGCAAGGCAGCGCCGTGCCCGCGAGACCGACGATCGACGTCGTCCCCGCGACGAGCGCCTTCATCTCGCCCCACTTCTCCATCTCGCACTTCAGGTTGCCGGTGGCGTTGTACTTCGCCGGACACCACACCGGCTTGCCCTGGGACGCGTCCTCGAGGCACTGCTTCACGTCGACCATGACGGTGTAACGCGGCTCGTTCGTGTCCTTCGTCCAGTCGTCGTGGTTCTGGTAGAGCTGCTTCGGAAGCCAGTCCGAATCGTCGAAGACGTCGAAGAGGATGTGGTTGTGCGTGTCGATCAGACCCGGCGCGATGACGCCGTCGATGGTCACGTGCGTCGCGCCCGCTGCAAGCGGATCCGCCTCGCAGACCTTGCCGGCCTCGGCGCATCCGATGGTGCCGTCGGCCAGCGCGAGGACCTGACCCTCGAACGGTCCCATCTCTCCGAGGACGGTGCCCTCGAGCAAGATGGCCGCCGACGGACCGCCCACCACCGACGTCTCGCCCGCGGGCGCATCGGTGCCGCCGCCACCTCCGTCATCGACTCCGGTCACGGTCGGTGGCGTGTTGGCTGCGGGGCCCGACTGACTTCCGCAGCTCGCAGCGACCACGACGAGCATCGACAGCGACAAGCCAAGGACCACGCGCATCGTCGGAGAATAGCATTGCCCGCCACTCTCACCACGATCCGGCTACCTTGGCCGCCATGCCCAAGCGGCACCGGCCGGGCGCAACAGCGACGAGTGTTGTCGCGCACATCGAGGAGGTCGTCCTCGCCACGAGCGGCGAGGATGCCTTCGAGCTGGTTTTTGCGGTGTCCGCAGTGCGCGTGGTGGGGAAGACGAAGGCGACGTCGGCGTCGATCGCCAAGCTCGCGCGCGCACATCCCGAGCTTGCGATCACGATGCCGCGTGACGTCAATGACGCGCTCGTGTCACGCGTCGACACGCTCCTGGCACGCGCGCTCGAAGGCAGCGACGGACGCCTCCAGGCGCTCGACGCCGTCTTCGAGTCGCTCGTCCCGCGCGTCGCCAAGGGAGACAAGGGCCAGTTCTTCACGCCACGTCACGTCGTCGACTTCGTCGTGAAGGCCCTCGCGCCCAAGGCGCGTGATGTGGTCGTCGATCCCGCGTGCGGCTCCGGCGCGTTCCTCGCTCATGCGCGCGCGGCAGCGGCCGTGAAGACGTTCGGCTCCGACGTCGATCCGCGCGCCATTCGCGTGGCACGGCTCGTCGCGCTCGCGCAGCGCCGCGATCCGGCGACCATCGTCCGCGCCGACGGCCTTCGCAGCAACGCGCTGCCGGTCGCCGACCTCGTCGCCACGAATCCGCCGTTCGCAGGACGTGCCGATGCCGGCGGCTTCGAAGTGGCGCGCGTCGTGCGAACGCCGGAGCGCGACGTGCTCTTCCTCGAGCGCGCCATCGATTTGCTCCGCCCCGGAGGTCGTCTCGGGATCGTCCTGCCGTACAACAAGGCGGCGGGCAGCTCGTTCGCAGCGCTGCGTCGCTGGCTGGTGGGTCGCGCGCGGATCTTCGCGGTGGTGGGACTGCCGCGCGAGACGTTCATGCCGCACACGTCGCAGCGCACGTTCGTGCTCTTCGCCAAGCGACGAGCAAAGGCCGAGGTGCCGCGAGCGAGCGA
>JAXDMI010001117.1:0-17591 GCA_034666145.1 Myxococcales bacterium
AACACACACCATCGGGAAGGTCGTACGGCCCGTTCGAGACTGCCCTTGCGCAGGTGGCGACGCCGCCCTTTGCACCGTCGCTCGTCGCGTCGGGAGTGTTGGCTGTCGTTACGTCCGCGCCCGCATCGTTTACGGTTGAAGCGTCATCGATGGCGGCGTGTTCGGCCACGGCGTCGGCGCCTCCATCGAGGTCCGCGTCGATCCCGACGTTGTCACTCGAGGAGCAACTCGCCGCACACAACGAGAAAAACACGATCGATTGCGCGGCCAGGCGAGCTGGCGTTGGCGCTCTACGGCGCCGGCTCGAGCCCGTCGCTGTCGTCATCTCGCGCAGGCTAGCGTGCTTGCCGTGCCCGTCCAGCCAACGCAGCTCATCGCGATTCGAATTCCCCTCCGACGCCAACCGAGTCGTCGTTGGCTTTCTTGCATTACTCCCTGCGGGGGTTGACCGCGGGCTCGGAGCTTGCTCGTGGCCCGCACGTCGCCGTCGCGCCCTTTACTGGCAGAACTTCCCGTAGAGGTGGCTCAGCACCGGATCGGTCTCGGCGAGGCAGTTCTCCGAAGCTTGGCAGTCGGAGGGGCCGGTGCAGATCGCGCGGCCCGTCATCGCGCAGCTCCCCGCGGCGACGCATTTCATCGACGACACCTCCTTGCCGAAGCGGTTCATGGCATCGAGTGGCAGCACGCAGCACGACTCACCCGCAGCGCAGTCCGCGGCGGTCCCGCATTGCTGCGGAAACTTCATCGTGAAGTCATTGCCCGCACCGATGAACTGGCCGCAGTTCGGCCCGTTGACCGGAGCGCACTGCGCCGAGCTCGTGGTGTACGTGCGTGCGGCCATCGACGACGTGCCCGACACCGTGATGCAGCATTGGGCCATGCGGATGTCGCAGACGGTCATCGTCGATGCGCAGGCGATCTCCCCTGGTTCGAGCATGGGACCGGGCGCGTCGGTGCTGCTCGCGCCGTCGCCCGACGAACCGTCGCCGTTCGTGCTCGGCGTGCTGCTCGCGTCTCCCGCGCCCACGGCGAGCCCGTCGAGCGAGGCACAATGCGCCAGCGGCAAGAGCACGACGAGCTGCACGACCACCGGCACGAGCCCGGCGAAGACGCCGAAACGCAAAGGCCGGCGACGGACCGGGATGCGCGTCGACGCCACGACCCCAGCATATTCGAGGAGCCAGGTTCGTGGCGCCTCGGTCGGCGACGGATGCAGCTATTTCTTCGCCGCTCCGCTCTTCGTCACCGCGCCGCTCTTCTTCGTCGCCCTTGCGTAGCTGACCACCTCGATGTTGTTGCCCTCGGGGTCGTACACGAACGCAGCGTAATAGTTCGGGCCGTAGTCCGGGCGCGGGCCCGGCGCGCCGTTGTCCTCGCCGCCTGCGCGCAGTGCGGCGGCGTAGAAGGCGTCGACCTCCTCGCGATGGTCCACGCGGAAGGCGAAGTGCGCTTTGCCATCGGCCTTCGCGCTCTTCGAGATCCAGAAGATCTTCTCGTTCTTCGAGCCCATCCCGAAGGCTTCACCGACGTCCATGTTGATCTTCATGCCGATCGCACCGAGGGCCTCGACATAGAACTTCCGCGCAGCGGCCAGACGACGAACGGGAATCGAAGCGTGATCGATGACGACGGCGGACGTGTGCTTCATGATCTCTCTCCTCGAAAGAATCAGAACTGGATGCCGATCTGGCCGTGGATCGTGGCCGAGGTATACGTCTTCGTGTCGCCACCGCCCTGATCGATACCGGGGATCGCGAGCAGGTTCACGTCGGCACCGACGTAGAGGAGCCCGAGCGTGATCAGCGCGACGAAGCCCGGCTCGAGATAGAGATGGCTCTGCGACACGTCGGCGAACGAGAACGCCGCATTGCCGATGCCGAGCTGCGGGCGGAGCGTGAGATGCGGAATCGCGGTGATGCTGTAGCCCGCTTCGACGCCGAGCAGCGTGCTCGAGAACGTCGTGCTGATGTTGCCGGCCGCCGTCGGTATGGTGCGGCTCGATCCGAAATAGTGAATGCCGCTCAATCCTCCATAGATGTGGAAGATCGACACACCTGCGCGCCCGCCGATCCCGATCCCGAACGGATTCGGGCCGGCCGAGTCGGGGTTCGTCCCCCCGCCGACCCGCGCTCCGATCTCGATGTCGACGGGCCCGAGGGCGTGCGCATCGCGTGCGGAGCCAACAATCGCGGCGATTGCCAGGGCGGTGAGCCCGGCAATTCGTAGGACGTGCTTCACGTGGAGCTCCTTCAGTGGTGGGGAGCCGCGTCGGGCGCAACGACCGGCACAGCGGGATCGGGCGCAGAGACTGGGGCGTGCTTGCCCTTCTTCGCGCCTATCCGCTCCACGAGCACGAACAGTGCCGGGATGAAGAAGATGCCGAGCAACGTCGCAGCGAGCATCCCCGATACGACCACCGTCCCCATCACGCGCCGTGCGGCAGCGCCGGCGCCCGTCGCGACCCACAGCGGAACGCAGCCGAACACGAACGCGAACGACGTCATGAGAATGGGCCGGAGCCGGAGCCGCGCGCCTTCGAGCGCCGCGTCGACGATCGATCGCCCCTTGTCGAGCTCCGCCTTCGCGAACTCCACGATCAGGATCGCGTTCTTCGCGGTCAGGCCGACCAGCATGACGAGGCCGATCTGCGCATACACGTTGTTGTCGAAGTGTCGCGACATCAGCCCGAGGAACGCGCCGAGCACCGCGACGGGCACGCTGAGGAGCACGCTGAACGGCAGCGACCAGCTCTCGTAGAGCGCCGCGAGGATCAGGAACACGAAGACCAGCGACAGACCGAGCACGCGCGTCGAGCTGCCCTCCGACGCCTTCTCTTGATACGAGAGGCCGTTCCACGCGTAGCTCATGTCCGCCGGCAGCGTCTGGCGCGCCACGTCTTCGAGCGCTGCGAGCGCTTGTCCCGAGCTGTATCCCGGGGCGTTGGTGCCCTGGATCTCGACGGAGCGATAGAGGTTGAAGCGGACCGTGTATTCGGGGCCCGTGACCGGTCGCACCGTGACGAACGACGAGAGCGGCATCATCTCGCCCTTGGCGTTCCGCACGTAGAAGCGCTTGATGTCCTCGGGCGACGTACGCACCGCCGCGTCGGCCTGCACGAACACCTTCCATTGCCGGCCGAAGCGACTGAAGTCGTTCACGTACGAGCCACCGAGGAACGTCTGCAGCGCGTTGTAGACCTCGACGAGCGGGACGCCTTGCTTCAGCGCCTTGTCCTTGTCGACGTCGGCAAACATCTGCGGAACGGCGGGCGAGAAGACGGGGCGGACGCCTTCGAGCTCGGGCCGCTTCTTCGCCGCGGCCATGAACTTGCCGACGTTCTGCGCCAGGTACTCGACCGTGTTTCCGCCGCGGTCCTGCAGCATGATGCTGAAGCCGCCGGCGGAGCTGATGCCGGGAATCGCGGGCGGCGCCACGGCGAAGACGCGCGCCTCGGGAATGCGTGAGAACTTCGCATTCACGCGCTTCAGGATGGCGGTCGACGTCTGGTCGTCGCCTTTTCGTTCTTCCCACGGCTTGAACGACATGAAGCCGGTGCCGGTATAGCTAGCTGCCGTGCGCGTGAAGAAGCTGAATCCGGCAATACCGTTGTAGGCGCGAATCCCCTCTTCCTTGCCCAGGATTTCGTCGATTTGCGCATATACCGCTTTGGTGCGCTGCATCGACGCGCCGTCGGGGAGCTGCACGCCGATGACGGCGTAGCCCTGGTCCTCGTCGGGCACGAAGCCCGACGGGATGCGCTTGCCGAGCACCACCGAGACCGCCGCGACACCCACGAGGAGCCCGAGCGGGATCGCCAGCTTCCGCACGAGGGTGCGGTTGATCGAGACGTAGCCGTCGGTGGTGCGCGCGAAGCCGCGGTTGAAGCCGCGGCCGAGGCGCGCGAAGATCCCCTTCGACTCTCCGCGCGGCTTGAGGAGGAGCGCGGAGAGCGCCGGGCTCAGCGTGAGCGCGTTGAACGCCGAGATGAGGACCGACACGGCGATGGTGAGCGCGAACTGCTGGTAGAGGCGCCCCGTGATGCCGCTCAGGAACGCGACCGGGATGAACACCGCCGCGAGGATGAGCGCGATCGCGACGACGGGGCCCTGGACCTCCCTCATCGCCTGCAGCGTGGCCTCGCGTGGCGCCATGCCCTGCTCGATGTGGTGCTCCACCGCCTCGACGACGACGATGGCGTCGTCGACGACGAGACCGATGGCGAGCACGAGCCCGAAGAGCGACAGCGTGTTCACCGAGAAACCGAGCAGCGGGAAGATGGCGAACGCGCCGACCAGCGACACCGGCACCGTGAGGAGCGGAATGAGCGTCGCGCGCCAGCTCTGGAGGAAGATGAAGACGACGAGCACGACGAGCGCGATGGCCTCGAGCAGCGTCTCGACGATCTCACGAATGCCCGCTTTTACCGGGGCGGTCGTGTCGAGCGAGACCCTGTACTCGATGCCGGGCGGGAACTTCTTCGCCAGCTCGTCCATCGTGTCGCGGATCCCCTGCGCGACGTCGAGCGCGTTGGAGCCGGGCGTCTGGAACGCGGCGACGACCGCGGCGGGCTTGCCGTTGTACGTGCCGTACTGCTGGTAGGTGAGGGCACCGAGCTCGATCTTCGCGACGTCCTTGAGGCGGACGCTCGAGCCGTCGGGGTTCTCTCGGAGAATGACGTTGCCGAAGTCCTCGGGCTCGACGAGACGGCCCTGCGCACGCACCGTGTATGTCAGCTGCTGGCCGGGCGGCGCCGGCTCGGCGCCGACCTGGCCGGCCGGGTTCACGGTGTTCTGCGCGCGAATGGCGTTCTGGATGTCGGTGACCGTCATGCTCAGGCGGGCGAGCAGGTCGGGATCGAGCCAGATGCGCATCGAGTACTCGGACGAGCCGAGGTTACGGATGTCGCCGACGCCCTTCACGCGGAGGATGGCGTCGTTGATGTTGATGAGCGAGTAGTTCGCGAGGAACGTCGGGTCGTAGCGTCCGTCCGGCGAGTAGAGCGAGATCGCCATCAGGGGGAAGGCGAGCGACTTCTTGATGGTGACGCCGATGTTCTTCACGTCCTGCGGCAAGAACGGCTGCGCCTGCGAGAAGCGGTTGTTGACGAGCACGTTGTCGACGTCGCCGTCGGTACCGACGTCGAACGTGACCACCTGGGTCATCGAGCCGTCATTGGCATTCGTCGATTGGATGTAGAGCATCCGGTCGACGCCGTTCATCTGCTGCTCGATGGGCGTCGCGACCGCCTGCTCTATGGTCAGCGCGTCGGCGCCCGTATACGAGGTCGTGAGATTGACCTGCGGCGGCAAGATTTGTGGGAATTGCGAGATTGGCAATCCCAGCAGCGACACCGCGCCGACGAGCACCGTGAGAATGGCAATCACAATGGCCACGATGGGCCGGCGGACGAAGAATGCCGACATGGCTCAGGGCCTCGCGGTGGAGGCCGAGCCCGCCGGCGGCGCCGAGGCGGCGGACGCGAGCGACGACGGGGGAGCAGGCTGCGGAACCACGGTGGCCCCGTCGGCGACCTTCTGCTGGCCTTCGACGACGATGCGCTCGCCCTCCTCGACGCCCTTCGCGATGATGCGGAAGCCGCTCACGCTCGAGCCCAGCTCGACGCGTCGCAGCTGGACCTTGTTGTCGGGACCGACCACGCCGAGCGAGTACGTGCCCTGCACGGCAATGAGCGCCTTCTCCGGCACGACGAGCGCCGCTTTGCCCTCGTTGTCGCGCCGGATGCGGACGCGCCCGTACTGGCCGGGACGGAGCAGGCCTTCACCGTTGGGAAAGAGCGCCTGGAGCTGGATGGTGCCGGTGCTCGCGTCGACCTGACGATTGGCGGTGACGATGAGCCCGCGATGCGGATAGAGGCTGCCGTCGGCGAGCAACAGCTCGATGCCGGAATCGCCGCCCTCGGCGACGTCGTGCGCGTCGAGCTTCGGGAACTGCTTCTTCGCCCACGCGAGATCGCGTCCGTCGAGTCGCTTGAGGCGATCGGGAAAGCGAACGTAGTCGATCTCGCTCATCGGGAAGTTCACGCGAATGGGATCGATCTGCGAGACCGTGGTGAGCAGTGTCGGTCCGTCTTGGCCGACGAGGTTTCCGACGCGAACGAGCGCGAGGCCTGCCACGCCGCCATTCGGCGCCTTGATCTGCGTGTACGAGAGATTCAGCTCAGCCTGCTGGAGCGCCGCTTGCGCGGCGGAGACCTGCCCGGCGGAGTCGGCGTCGGCGGCGACGGCGTTGTCGAGCTCCTGCTTGGAGACGACCCCCTTCGGCGCGAGCTCCTGGTTGCGCTCGAGGGCGGCGCGCGCGTTGGTCCGCGCAGCAGACGCGCGCGCCGCGGCGGCGTGCGCGGCGGCTACTGCGGTCGTGTACTCGGCCTGCTCGATCGTGAAGAGGAGCTGCCCCTCCTTCACCGTGGAGCCGTCCTTGTAATCTTGCGATTTCAGGTAGCCCTTCACGCGCGCGCGGATGTCGGCGTTCACGTAGCCGTCGAGCGTCCCCACCGCTTCGATGAAGATGGCAACGTCCTGCCGGACCACCGGTGCGACGAGCACGGTAGGGGGAGGCGGCGGGGGCGGCTTCTTGGTGTCACCGCACGCGGCGGCGGTGATCGCGAGCGCGCCGGCGACCAAGCCGATGCGAACGGACGAACGAAAAGTCATCGCGAGATCAGTTGCTCCAGGTGTCGCGTCGCCCCCCGGCGGCGTGGTGCTGCGGGGGTCGGATGCTACACCCTGCCGGAGCGTTGCAGGCGCCGCGCCGACCGCGACGAACGAGGCGAGTGGGGCGATAAAGAGCCGCACGGAGCCGCGCCGGCTCGCCGCTCGTTGCCTTTACCGTCGCGATGCCGCAGGCCACGACCGCGAATGTTGCCCGAGATTTCACGGCGTCGCACCGCAGACCATCGTCGTTCCACAGCCGCCGAAGCACTTGAACTTCGCGCCGAGCACCGCGCAATCGGTGTCGAAGGCGCATTTCGTCGAGCATGCTTTCCCCGCGGAGGTGCATCCGCCGTCTCCGGTCACGACGGGAAGGTCGAGGCACGAACCGGAGTTGCATTCGGCGTCGGTCGTGCACGAGGCGCTCGCCGGCTTGTTGGTGCCGGCTGTCGTGCTGCTGCACGCGACGATCACGAGAAAGCTCGACGCGAAGACGAACGCTCGCTTCATGGCGATGGCGTATCACGCGCCGGTACGGACGCGTAGACGCTTGCTTCGCGACGGCGCCGCGAGTTATCTCCGCGTCGATGCTCCAGCAGAAGATCGCGCGTCTCGCGGAAGACTTCGCCGCCCAGCTCGTCGGCATGTTCACCACGATGCCACTCGACGACCTCGTCGACGACCTCACGTCACCTCGAGCGCCCGCGACGACGGTCGCCGCGCGAAGCACGGTGACGCGATCGAAGAAGAAGAGCGCGGCGCCCAAGCGCGCGCCGAAGAGCGTGCCGGTCAAGAGCGCGCCGCTCGAGAGCGCGCCGAACAGAGCGCCGGAACCGGAGCCTTCGTCGCCGAGCCCCGAGATGATCGCTACGGCGCTCGCCTTCTTCGCGGAGCGCGGGTCGCGAGGCGCCACCGCTCATCAGCTGGGCGAGCACCTCGCTGCGCTCGGTTTCGCTGGCTCCGCCGAGGTCGCCTCCGTCCTCGCGCAGTCCGGCAGCATCCGCGACGCGGGTTTCCGGCGCGCGGCGGGCAAGAACGCGACGGCGCCGGTCTTCGTCGCCGCCTAGCCTCGAGGGGCGAAACGGACGAGCGATGTCGACGGCTGCCCTCACGCTCCTCGTGCTCATCGCGTCCGGAGATGGCGGTCGCGATGCGAGCGGGCCCGTGGCGACGTCGATGGCGCGGGCGGTGCGCGAGGCGCTCGGCGGCGAAGCGCAGGTGATCGTCCGCGAGGCCGTGAAGGTCCCGAGCGACGACGATGCCATCGCGCTCGGTCGCGAGCTCCATGCCGACGCCGTCATCGAGCTGCTGTGGAAGGATCCCGAGCACCGTCGCGCCACGCTGCATTTCCATGCCGAGCCCGGCGCGTCGCGCTGGACCGATCGCGAGGTCGGCTTCGACGCGACCGACGCCGACGCCGAGCGCGGTCGCATGATCGGCTTCGCGCTCGCGTCGATGTTGCCGGAGCGCGCAGGTGGAGCGGTGACTCCCGCGCCGGCGCCGGCTGCGCCCCCCGCGCCGGTCGCGCTTCCGCCACGCCGCGAGCGCGACGAGATCGACGGAGGCGAGGCTCGCGAGGAGGGGCCGCCCGAGCGACCGGGGGAGGTCCTGCGATGGTTCGGATCCGTCGATCTCGCCGCCGAGGGCTCGCTCGGTGGCGACGCGACGGGCATCGGGGCGGCGCTCTCCGCGCGTTGGGACTTCGCGCGGTCGTTCTCCGCCCGGGTCGGAGGCGCCATGCGCGCGGGTGACGTCGGAGCCGCCGGTGCGTCGTCGACGATCTACAGCGGCGCGCTCGGTCTCGTGTGGCGCATGCTGCCGGCGACGACGACGCGATCGCTCGGCCTCGCGGTGCGCGCCGACGCTCTCGCGACGAACGTCCGACTCCGTCGAGCATCGAGCCACGCGACGCTCTGGCTGCCCGGCGCCGACCTCGCGCTCGAGGCGAGCTGGATGTTCGGTAAGCCGCTGGCGCTGTTCGCCGCGGTGGGCGCGGAGCTGGCCTTCGGCGCGCCCGACGTCTTCCTCTTCAGCCAGCAGGTGACGACCATCCCCGCCGTCCGGGCCCTCGGCGAAGCGGGAATTCGCGTTCATTTCTAGGACGCTGCCTGCGGATACCCGAGGAGCGGTACTCTAGGAAAAATGGGCTCGAGCGTGCCCGGGAGGGCGTCGGGGAATCTGCGGCTCGTTCCGAGCCCGCCCGCGCACGCCCAGGATTCGGGCCACGCTGCGGGACCTGCCGGCCAGGACCCCCGAGGCGGTCGCGTTCCCAGCCCCCCGACGGACCGCGCTCCCGCGCGCGACGACAGCGAGCTGCTCGCCGCGCTTCGTGCCGCCGACCCGAGCGCGGCGACCGCGCTGCACGATCGCGTCCGTCCGCAGGTCGACCGCACCATCACGCGTCTCCTCGGTCGACGCGATCCCGACCACGCCGACCTCGCGCAGCTCGCCATGATCGAGCTCGTCTACACCATCGATCGTTATCGCGGCGAGTGCTCGCTCGACGCCTGGACGTCGACGTTGACCGCGCGCGTCGTCTACAAGCAGATCCGGAAGCGTCAGACGGAGCGTCGCATCCTGGGGACGCTCGACGCCGAGGACTACGTGGCGCGGTCTGCCCCTTCGACCGATCGTGAAGCGGTCGCGCGCGATCTGATGCTGCGTGTCCGCAAGCACCTCGACGAGATCGACGAGAACAAGGCGTGGACGTTCCTCCTCCACGACGCATGTGGCTACGACCTGCAGGAGATCGCGCAGATCACCGGGGTGAGCGTGGCCGCGGCGCAAGCACGGCTCGTTCGCGGGCGGCGCGAGGTGCACGAGCGCATCGCCGCCGATCCGGACATCGCGGGGCACATCACGCTCGACGAGCGAGGGGAGGTCCTGTCATGACGCAGCCTTTCTACGCACGCTGGGCGGGCCGTTTCCTCGGCTCGTACGTCGAGGAGAGCCCGCGCGTCGACGAGCGCGAGCGCCAAGCCGCGATCGGCGCCATCGAACGAGCGATCCGCGAGCGCGGCCGGCGCAAGGCGCGCACGCGTTGGGTCATCGGGGCGAGCGCGGCGGCGGCGGCGATCCTGTGCATCGGCGTGGGCGCGCAGGCGTATCGCGCGCACGGAGCGGGATCGGGCGCGGCCGCGGGCACGAGCACGGGCACGGCCGCTGCCCCTGTCGCTGTCGCGAGTGACGCGCCGGTCACCATCACCGCGAGCGCCAGCGGAATGGGCGCGACGATCTCGAGCGGTCCCGGCGGCGTGTTCGCGCTCACGGACGCCGCGCACGTCGCTCCGGGCCATCACGTCGTGGCGAAGGGGCGAAGCCGCGCGACGCTCGCCTTCTCGACGGGCACGCAGCTCACCGTGGAAAATGGCGGCGATCTGGCGGTGATCGAGGAAGGTCGCTCGCAGATCTTCGCGTTGAGCGCCGGTGAGATCCGCGCGCGCGTCGCGAAGCTCGGCGCCGGCGAGCGCTTCGTCGTGCGCACCCCGGATGCCGAGGTGGAGGTCCGCGGTACGTCGTTCAGCGTGGCGATCGCGCCTTCCGAGCCCGCGTGCGGCGCCGGAAGCGTCACGCGCGTGACCGTCGACGAAGGCGTCGTGGTGGTCCGTCGCGGCGGCACCGAGACACGCGTGGGCAAAGGCGAGGAATGGCCCGCGGGATGTGACGTGCCGCTCGCTGATGGGGATACCCGCGATCCTTCGATTCCTGATCGTTCGAATACGAATACCCCCTCGGGTCGTCACCCATCGCGTCGCGATGCGGTAGCTGGGAATACGAGCGCATCGAGCCTCGTCGAGCAGAACAACCTCTTCTCCGAGGCGCTTGCCTACAAGAACGGCGGTCAGCACGCCGCCGCCATTGCCGCGTTCGAGCGGTTCCTCGCGAAATATCCGTCGAGCAACCTCGCGGAGAACGCCGCGGTCGAGCGCATGAAGCTGCTCCTCGCCGACGATCCTCCGCGCGGCGTTGCAGCGGCGCGGCAATATCTCCGTCGCTACCCCAACGGCTTCGCGCAGAGCGATGCACGAGCCGCGGTCGCGAGCGCTCCTTGAGTGTCCGCAGTGTCCGCAGTGTCCGCAGCGTCGGCAGCGTCGGCAGCGTGGGCGCTGCGACGCGAGCCTCGCGTCCTGCGGTGATCATCGGCGCTCTCTTCGGCTTCGCCATCTGCGCGAGCTTCTGCTCGATCTCCGCGTGCCAGGGCCAGCTGCGCCTCGAGGACGACGCGGGCGGTCCGTTCCTCGGGCCCGGCGCCGACGGCGGAGGCAATCTCCCCGAGGCCTCCGTCTCGCCCGAAGGCGGCGACGCCGCGCACAAGCCTCCGGCCTGCACCAAGGACGCGGAATGCGCCCTGAGCACGCTTCATTGCGACGTCGTCTCCGGCACGTGCGTGGCGTGCGTGACCGACGACCAGTGCAAAGGAAGCACGCAACACCGCTGCGACGCCGCGATCCATCGCTGCGTCGAGTGTGGCGTCGACGGAGATTGCGGCACCGGCAAGGTCTGCGTCCCCGGCACGCGCCGCTGCGCGACGACCTGCACGCAGCTCAGTGATTGCGTCTTTCTCGGCGATTTCTGCGATACGAGCCGGAGCATCTGCGTCCGCTGCACCGACGACGCGATCTGCAAGGCCGACCCCGACACCCCGATCTGCAGCCCCGTCGGCGAGTGCGTGAGCTGCGCGACCGACGCCACGTGCCCGGCCGCGAAACCTCGCTGCGATCGCACCGTGGGGACGTGCGTCGAGTGCCTGGGAGCCTCGGATTGCGGGCCCGCGGCGCCCCTCTGCAATCCCATGACGAGCGCCTGCGTCAGCGGTTGAGCGTTCGCCGCGCGCGCGCGTAAAGAAATCGACGCCGACGCTGCCTGCCTACGATCGACCACCGGTACATCTAGCGGCTGACACAGTTCGTCGGCGCCGACTGTTCCTTCGAGAGGATTCAACGATGCACCCCATGGCTCGCTTCACCGGACGCATGACCGCGCGCATCGCGCCATTTCTCGGCCTCATGGCGTGCCTCGTGGTCGCTCAGGTGGCGTGCTCGTCGACCGATGCGGTCACCACGGACTCCGGCACCGACCCGACGGGAACCGGCCCGGGTTCGACCACGGGCGACGGATCGCCGGGGACGAGCGGCGGCACCTCGGGCAGCTCGGGCTCTCCGGGCGATGGCTCGACCTCCGGCGACGGTCCCGCGACGGGCTGCGGGACATGCCCGACCGGCTCGACGTGCGGCTCGGCGAACGGCCTCCCGGTGTGTCGTGCGGCGTCGGGCGTGCCGCTCTTCTCTCACGTGTTCGTCATCATGATGGAGAACACGTCGAAGGCCTCGCTCGATGCGGCCACCAACACCCCGTACCTCACGGGCCTCGCGAAGTCGGCGGCGGTCGGCTCCGACTACCACGGCACCTCGCATCCCAGCCTTCCCAACTATCTCGCGCTCACCTCGGGCAGCGATCACGCGGTCGGGTGTGATTGCGATCCGGTCGGCTCCGCGTGCTCGCTCTGCAACACGCTCGCGTTCCCGAGCGGCTGCGGATGCAATCAGGCGTCAGCACACCTCGGCGATCAGCTCGATACCGCCGGCAAGACCTGGAAGGCGTACGGCGAAGGCATGTCCAAGCCGTGCGATACCGTTACGGCCGGCGCATATGCCACGAAGCACATTCCGTTTCTCTATTATCAAAACATGCTGGCGGAATCCGCCGGCGCGCGCTGCACGTCGCACGTCGTGCCGTATACCGGCTTCGCTGCCGACCTCGCGGGCGCCGCGCCGGAGTTCTCGTTCATCGCGCCGTCGCTCGACCACGACATGCACGGCAGCGGCCTCCAGCAGTCGGCAACCGACGTCGGCGCGGGCGACACCTGGCTGTCGACGAACGCCAAGGCCATCATCGATTCGGCCGCGTACAAGAACGGCGGTCTCCTCGTGATCGTGTGGGACGAAGACGACGGTTCGGGCGGCATCCTCCCGCCGAAGACCGACGATCCGATCCCGATCTTCGTGCTGTCGCCGTACGCGAAGAGCGCCGGCTACGTGAGCCCGGTGAAGGGTGATCACTACTCGCTGCTCGCCACCATCGAAGACGGCCTCGGTCTGCCGCGCATCGGCTCTGCCGTCGGCAAGACCACGCTCGCGGACTACTTCCCCGCGAACTGAGTGGCGAACGAATCACGATCTGAGTGTTCGGTGCAGCACATGTTGTTCACCAGACATCATTCGTGACTCGTTCCTTACATCGTATTTCCTCGGCCTAGGGCGAATGGCTCCCGCTTCGGTACCGCGTTATCGAAGCGGATGCAGGCAATCCAGAACACCGTAGCGCGCGCGGCGATCGCTCTCGGCGTCGGCTTCCTCTGGGCCGTGGGATGTGGCGGCAACCCGAAGCCGGGCTTCGACAACGCGACGGCGAGCCCGACGGAGCCAGCCGAGGCCGGTGGCGGCGGCGGTCCCGCCGGTTTCGGAAGCTCCGAAGCAGGTGCAGGTGACGGCGCCACGACCGCGTGCGTGAACCTGCAGTGCCAGCAACAGACCTGCGCGGGCGGCGCCACGACGACCGTGAGCGGCAGCGTCTACGACCCCGCGGGGAAGAACGCGCTCTACGACGTCGTCGTGTACGTGCCGAACGAGCATCTCCAGGCGCTCACCAACGGCGCCTCGTGCGACGCGTGCGATGCCCTCTACACGGGTAGTCCGATCGCCAGCACGCTCACCGATTCCGCCGGGAAATTCACGCTGACGAACGTGCCGGTGGGCAAGGACATCCCGCTCGTCATCCAGATCGGCAAGTGGCGTCGTGAGATCACGATCCCGAACGTCGCCGCCTGCGTCGACAACCCGCAGCCCGACAAGTCGCTCCGCTTTCCGAAGAACCAGTCCGAAGGCGACATCCCGAGCATCGCCATCTCGACGGGCAACGCCGACTCGCTCGAGTGTCTGCTCCGCCGCGTCGGTCTCGACGCCAGCGAGTACGGCGCGGGCGCCGCCGCCACGGGTCGCATACACATCTTCCAAGGCGGCACGCTGCTGGGCGGTCTCCTCAACGGCGTTGCGCCGAACACGGCGCCGGCTGCGCCGCAGAGCTCGAGCGCGCTCTGGGATTCGACCGCGAATCTCATGAAGTACGATGTCGTCCTCCTCTCGTGCGAAGGCGGAGAGACGCAATCGATGAATCAGCAGGCGCTATTCGATTATGCGAAATCCGGCGGTCGAGTCTTCGCTTCGCATTTTCAATATGCATGGTTGAACAGCGGACCGTTCGGCGCTGCCAACCTCGCGACCTGGAGCCCGGGCGCGAACAACATGGGCGACATCAACGCGGACATCGTGACCACGTTCCCGAAGGGCCTCGCGCTCTCGCAGTGGCTCGGCAACGTCGGGGCGCTGACCGCCGGCAAATTGCCCATTTCGTCGGCGCGCCACAACAGCGACGTCGGGCCTGCGAACACGGCGTCGCAAGCGTGGATCAAGGCCGACGCCAACGCGAATCCCGCGGGCGCCACCGAGTACTTCACGTTCAACACGCCGATCGGCGCGATGCCCGCGGCGCAATGCGGTCGCGTGGTCTTCAGCGATCTGCATGTCGGTGCGGTCTCGGGAGACTACGCCGGTGCGTCGAAGCAAGTCGTCCCGACGGGTTGCGCAGCGACGGATCTGTCGCCGCAGGAAAAAGCCCTCGAGTTCATGCTCTTCGATCTGTCGTCGTGCGTTACGCCCGACAGTCTGCCGCCGCCGCCGCCGCCGGGTGGGGTGAAGTAGTCCGCGATTCGCGCGCGCGCGTTCGTCCGCGCGGTCCGCGTTCGGCGTTAGCATCGAACGATGGTCTCGTCGTCATCGCTCGCGCGCGCCGGCAGCGCCTTCGCCCTCACCGCGTTGGTGCTCGTCGCGTGCGGCGGCAAGATCGAGCCGAGCGGCGAAGACCTGCAGAGCAAGACCGCGGGCCCGTACGGCGCGACCGCTACCGCGGACCCTACCGGCAGCGGCAAGCATCGTCCGACGTCGACGCCCGTTGCGACGCCACCGGTGTCTGGTGCTCCGCGCGCCGGCAGCACGTACGTGAACGGCCCGATCGGGTTCGTCGTGCAAGACGCCTTCTCGTTCGACACCGGTCCCAGCTCGAACCGCGAGCTCCGCGGGATCTGGCTCACGAGCTTCACGCCCGCGTGCGACAAGACGAAGGCCGTCGAAGGCTCCGGCGTGCTGCGCATCGACTTCAGCGAGCAAGCCGACACGGTGCCGCCCGGCACGTATCCACTCGAGGGCCCGACGACGCCGGACAAGAAGACCGCGTACGCGCAGGTCTGGTGGGTCACGGCCGCCGGCTGCTCGACGACGGGCATCCCCGGCGCGCATTTCGAATCGGGAACGGTGACCATCACGAAGTCGGATTCGACGGGAATGGTCGGCTCGTTCCAGGGCGTACTTCTCGATACCGACGGCAATGCCGCCGCGGTCGACGGGCAGTTCGACGCGCCGCGCTGCCCGACCGGTGGTGGTGCGTGCACGCCCTGAGCTGACGCGCTCGGCGATACGGAGTCGGGCGCGGTTCCGTTCCGTGGCGTTACAGCAGCTGGACGGTGACCTTGCCGCCGCCGCCGCCGTTGCATGCGGCGACGTTCACCGTGTGCGGCAGGCCGATGGCGTCCATCACGCCGTTCGACGCTTCCCAGCCGTGCGCGTTGCTGATGTCGCGGACGGTGGCGGTCGTGCACTTCGTGCCGCGACAGATCTTCGCTTTGCGATTGCAGTACGAGTGCGAGGGACCCGCGATCCACAGCTCGTCGTCGCTGCAGTCCGTGCCGCCGCAGCCCCACTGGACCTCACCCTCGGGAAGCCTGCGCGACCACGCCGAGCAGTTGTGGAGGAACGCGCAGGTGCCCTCGTACATGAGCGAGACCGAGCGCGGCGACGTCAGCGCGTCTTCGCCCGTCGCGCTCGCCGGATCCTCGGTGCCGTCGGCGCTGCCGTCTCCGGCAGACGCGGTGCACGCGACAGCAAGTGAAGCAGCGGCAACGAGCGCGAACGCGCGCGTGAGAAGCAGCGAACGAGAAGCGAGCATGAGCAATCTCCCGAGGACGGCGTGGGCCGCTGGGACGTAGGTGTGCAACCGACATGCCCTCCAAAAAGCGAGGGCGCCGATCTGATATTTGGCCTGAAAAACGTGATCCAGGGGGCCCTCGCGCGCCAAAAGGGGTGGTCAAGCCCCGACCCGGGGGTGCGCCGTCAGCCAGGGCCGGCTGCCGCGCGTCGGCCGAATCGGATCGGCCGCGGGTCTGCGATGATGGTCGGCGATGAGCTCGCCCGACGTCGTCCGCCTCGTCTTCGGGCTGGTCGCGCCTGCGCCGGCCGCCGAAGGGAGCGCATCGTTCGCAGCGCTCGGTGCCTGGCTGCTCGAACACCATCACCTCGCGGTCGAACGCAGAGCATGGCCAACGTACCGCGCGCTCGCAGACAGCGTTCGCGAAGGCAAGAGCGACGTCGCGTGGCTTCCGCCCGTCGTCTATGCGTGGCTCGCCGAAGCCGTGAATCCGCTCGGATCGATCGTGCGCGGCGGGAGCACCACCTATTCGGCGGCGCTCGTCGCGCGCGAGGACTCGACCATCCGCACGCTCGCCGATCTGAAAGGGCTCGCGCCATCCGCCCGCAAGCGCGCGGGATGGGTCGATCCGTGGAGCGCCGCCGGTTACGTCGTGCCGCGCATCGAGCTTGCGCGCGCCGGCATCGACCCGACGACGGCGTTCACGACCGAGACGTTCTACGGCAACCATCGTGACGCGCTTCTTGCGCTGGGCCGCGGCGACTGCGATCTCGCGGGCACCTACGCGCGGACCCGCGCCGAGGGAAGCGAGCCCGAAGGCGCGTGGTCCGAGCTCGAGGACGTACGCGTGCGCGTGGTCGCGACGTTCGGCTCGATCCCGAGCGACGTGATCGCGGCGCGACGCAACCTCGCGCCCGCCCATCTCGAGCGCGTGCTCGAGGCGTTCCGCGCAGCGAGCGCCGACGCGACCGCGCGCTCGCTCGTCGCAGCCGTCTTCGGCGGCGACGAGCTGCGCGAGGGGATCGAGCCCGGTCACGACGCGCTGCGCAGCTCCTTCGAGCGAGCCACTGCGAACGGCCTGTTCGACTGAGCGGCCCGCTCAGTGCCCGGTGATCTGGAACGAGGTCGTCGCGGTCACGGACTCGACGTCGAACGTCCCGTCGTGGTCCTTGTCCTGGCGCTCGCGCGACGCGATCTTGCCGTTGCCCATGATGGTCACGTCAGGCGCGAAGTCGGTGAGCGCGATCGGCGTCTCGATGCGCTCCGCCCCCTCGACCATGCGATCGACCTTGCCGTCGCCGTCGTCGTCCCAGAGCTCGTAGGTCCCGGCGCTGAGCTCCGAGAGGTGATCGATCGTTCCGTTGCCGTCCTGGTCGACGTACACGGAGGCGCCCGCGTACAGCGTGTCGGTGCTGCGGCTGCACCTCTCGCGGCGCATCAGCTCGATGCCCGTGTCGTCGTCGTAGCGCACGATCGTGCAGCTCCTCCCGTTGGCGCCGAGGTTCAGCACCGGCTCCCGCGCCACCGCCGTGGCATGCAGCTCGACGATCGCGTCGATGGTGACGCCGATGGCCGTGTCGGCCGGCACCGCGATGGGCGAGGGGAGCTTCCGCTCGAGCGAGCTCGCGACGTGCTTCACCGCGGGCGCGGGCGGCGCGCTCGGTGCGTCCGGCTCGGCCGCGCAGCCGAGGCCGGAGAGACCGGTGAGGACGACGAGAGCGAGAGCAGGAAGAGCGACCGTGAGGGTATGCGGCTTCATCGAGACGCCACGGTTGCGAGGCACGTGCCACGCGGCGCTCCGATGAACAGCCACGTTTCTCGCCGCATTTCTTCGGCCCCGCTTCTCGCGATGACTCTCGTCCTCGCGAGACGCGATCCTCAGCTGCG
>JAXDMI010001118.1:0-11606 GCA_034666145.1 Myxococcales bacterium
CCCTTGTCGCCGACCTGCCCGCCGGACTCGGCGTAGAACGGCGTCTCGTCGACGACGACCGCGACCTTGTCGCCTTTCTTCGCGACGTCGGTGGGCGCGGTCGGCTTCTCGGGGCCGTGCGCGAGGAAGAGCACCTTCGCGTCGCCCTCTTCGCGCTCGTAGCCGGTGAAGCGCACGGCGGCCTTCTCGTCGCCTCCGTGCGCGTCGCGCAGCACGTCGAGCGCCTTGCGGTAGATGTCGACGACGGCGTCGTCCATCTTGAAGGCCTCGCTGCGGGCCTTCTGCTCGGCCATCGCCTTCTCGTAGGCGCCGACGTCGATGGTGAGCGAACGCTCGCGCGCGATCACCTCGGTGAGGTCCATCGGGAAGCCGTAGGTGTCGTACAGCTTGAAGACCGCATCGCCCGGGATGACCGTGCCGCCGCTGGACTTCAGGCGACCCACTTCTTCGTCGAGCATCTTGAGGCCGCGATCGATGGTCTCGCGGAAGCGGACCTCCTCTTGTTCGACGATGCTCGCGATGAGGTCCTTGCGCGCGACGAGCTCGGGATAGGCGTCGCCCATCTGCGAGACCACCTCGAGCGCGACCTCGTGGAGGAACGGCTTCGCGATGCCGAGCCGGTGACCGTGACGGATCGCGCGGCGCATCACGCGACGGAGCACGTACGGACGACCTGCGCGATCGGGGAAGATGCCCTCGGAGATCAGGAACGCGGTGAGGCGCGCGTGATCGGCGATGACGCGCATCGAGACGTCGTCATCGCCCTGCGTGCCGCGATACGCCTTGCCGGCGATCGACGATGCCTTCTCGACGAGCGAGCGCAGGAGATCGGTGTCGTAGTTCGTGGTCTTGCCCTGGAGCACGCTGGTGACGCGCTCGAGGCCGGCGCCGGTGTCGACGGCGGGCTTCGGGAGCGGCGTGAGCTCGTAGCCACCGCGCCCATCGCCGGCCTCGGTGCGATTGAACTGCATGAAGACCAGGTTCCAGATCTCCATCCAGCCCTTGCCGTCGGGCGTGGGCTCTTCGCCGAACGTCGAGGGCGTGGCCTCGCCGTCGCCGGTGAAGAAGTGGAGCTCGGTGGACGGACCGCACGGGCCGGTCTCGCCCATCTGCCAGAAATTGTCGCCGGGCATGCCGGGGATGCCGATGATGCGATCGTCGGAGAAGCCGGTGACCTTCTTCCAGATGGCGCGCGCCTCGTCGTCGGCCGGAACGCCTTCGGCGCCGCCGAACACGGTGATGACGAGGCGCTTCTCGTCGATGCCCCACTCCTTCGTGATGAGCTCCCACGCGTAGGGGATGGCGTCGTCCTTGAAGTAGTCACCGAAGCTGAAGTTGCCGAGCATCTCGAAGAACGTGTGGTGGCGCGCGGTGACGCCGACGTTCTCGAGGTCGTTGTGCTTGCCCGAGATGCGGATGCACTTCTGGCTCGACGTCGCGCGCGTGAACGGGCGGCGGTCCTTCCCCGTGAACACGTCCTTGAACGGGACCATGCCCGCGTTCGTGAACATGAGCGTGGGGTCGTTCTGCGGGATGAGCGGAGCCGAGGCGCACACCTCGTGTCCCTTGCCGGCAAAGAAGGAGAGAAAAGAGGAGCGGACTTCGGACGCGGTCTTCGAGCTCATGACGGAGACGTCTCTTTACCACTTCTGATGCGCTGCGGCGCGGTCGACGCTTCGTTTACGCGTCGGCGATTGCTTCGATATGCTCGGAGGGTGAAGCGCACGCACCTCGTCCTGTTCGCGTCGCTGGCGGGGGTGCTCCTCGCGAGCGTCGCGTGCGGAACGCTCCTCGCGATCACGCCGGAGCCAGAGGTCGCCGACGGAGGCGCGGAAGGGGCGAGCGCCACCGAAGCGGCGACGGACGCTGGAGACGCCGGACCGATCACGATCACGAGCCCGGACGGCAAGCTCGGCCTCTCCATCTCTCCTTCGACGCTCGACCTCGTGGCCGGTGACGCGACGCCACGCGCGCTCGCCGTGACGCTCACGCGGCAAGGCAGCGATCCCGTGACGCTCAGCCTGACCGACGGCACGGATCTCACGGTCGCGGGAATGACCTCGGGGATCACCGGCGCGAACGTCACGCTCTCGATCGGCGCCGTCGCGGGCATGCCGCGCCGGCTCGACGTCGGTCTCATCGCGAAGATGGGCGTCTCGACGGTGGTGGCGCCGCTGACCGTGCTCGTCGCGCGGCACTATCGCGAGGGCGGCTCCATGCAGACGTTGACGGTCAGCACCACGCAGACGTTCCTGGTGCAGGCGTGGGGCGGCGGAGGCGGTCTTCCACTTGGCTCGGGCGGAGGCTATGCCGAGGATCTCGTCGTGCTCCAACCCGGCGAGTATCTCGTCGTGGTCGGCACCGGCGGCGGTAACGGTGGCGCGCCCGGGTCTCCAGGCGGCGGCGCGGGTATCAGCAACGTGGGCGGCGGCGGCGGCTACTCGGGCCTCTTCGCGCAGCCCTCCGGAGCACCGGTGTTCGCGAGTGCTCTCGTCGTCGCGGGCGCGGGCGGCGGCGGCTGCAGCGACGCCCAGGCCAACAACCCGCAGCGCGGCGGCGCAGGCGGCTCGACCGGCTCGACGCCCGCCGAGAACGGCGGCAGCGCGAACGGCGCCGGGGGTTTGGGGGCTGGGCCTTCGACCTTCGGCAACGGCGGCGCGAGCGGCGGTTCCGCCGGCAGCGCGCTCAGGGGCGGTTCGGGCACGGTCAGCGGCGGCGGCGGTGGTGGCGGTTATTGGGGAGGTGGTGGCGGTGGAGCGACGGGGGGCGGCGGCGGCGGCTCCAGCTACGCGAAGAACGGAGGGCTCACGCAAGGGGGCATGAACATCTTGCCCGGCCATTCCGGCGCCATGAGCAGCCCCAACGAGATGTTGCGCGCCAACGCCGGCAATCCGGGGAGCCCGGGCGCGGTCTTGATCATCCCGAAGTGATGCGCGACGAGCGCGACAAGCGCGCCGCGCGACGAGTGACGCGCGCTCAGGCCGGCACGTGGAGATACGGCGCGTTGGTGCTCGAGATGCGTTGCCAGAGCTGATCGTGCACCTGCTCGAGCTGCATCTTCTGCGGGCCCTCCGACAGCGACGCGTCGAGGCGCGCGAGCGTGAACGCGGCCGTGATGAGCGCCTCGTCGTTGTGCGTCGGGTCGAGGGCGACGTGCGGCCAGGCCACCGACGGATCGGCGTTCATGCGATAGCCCATCGCGGCGAGTCCGCGCGCGCGGTCCGAGATCGTGGAGAGCAAGCCGTCGCGGAAGGCTCGTCGCGCCTCGCCGAGGTCTGCGGGATCGACGTGGTAGCCCATGTGCAGCGCGTAGACGCCGCGCTTCCGCTTCTCGTCTGTCGACAGCTTCCCGACCACCGCCCAGCCGAGGATGGTGCCGACGAGCATCGCGAGCACGACGACCGCGGTGAAGACGCCGACCACCGCCATCGCGAGCGGCTCGTCGCTCACGTCGCCGAGCGCGCTCATGCCGATACAGATCGCGGCGATGACCGCGATGGGACCCCACACGCGGAGGTAGGCGGCCATCATGGAGCGAAAGCTGAAGGCGGTCTTGAGGCCCTTGTACGTGCCGTCCGCGTTCTGCTCGAGGATCAGGTGCGTGCCGATGGGGATCAGCGGCAGGTAGTAGAGGTGCACGAACTGCGTCCCGACATGGGAGCGGCCGCAGGCCTGGACCTTTCCGTAGAAACGCGTGCCGTAGATGATGACCATCGCTTCCCTCTTACGTCCTTCGTACGTGATGAGCCGCCCCAGGCTCCCCCGTCGCGAGCTATTTTTTTCGAGCCATGCCGGCCCCGTGACTCACCGCGAAACGCTACTTCGCGAGGGCGGCGATCTCGGAGCCGACGCTCGACATCGCGCTCTCGACGGCGCCGTTGACGGCGCGGTTCTGTAGCTCGTTGAGCCCCTTGTTCGTGTTGCGCGCATCGTCGCTCGCCGACGCGTTGCCGCTGACCATGCCCTTGAGGGTCTGCTGCGGCACGCGGCGGATGGACAGATCGACTTGTGCCGAGACGATGAGACCACCATCGCGACCGGTCGATTGCGACAAGCGCGTGAGACTTCCGTCGACGAGCAGCACGGGGATCTTCCGCTCCCCTGCCCGACGGAGGATCGCGGCGTCGGGATTGTCGAGGATGACGGCGCCCTTGATCGAGCCCGCCTTTGCGCGCGCCGCGGAGCGCATCACGGTGTCGAGGTCGGCGCGCTGGCCGGTGGTGTTGCGCATCGCCCCGAGCTGAACGACGTACTTCGCCTTCTCGACGCCCGCGCTGGGGTCGACGGGCGCGGTGTTTCCGGCGGCCGCAGCCGCGGCAGCGCCACCCGCACGGAGCTTGTCGATGGTGTCCTTCATCGACGTCTTCGCGCTCGGGAACGACTCGGTGCGCATCGCCTGCTGGAGCGCGGGGATGGCCGAGGCGTCACCCATCGTGCCGAGCGCGACGGCGCATGCGACACGGACGGCGGGATGCGCGTCGCGCAGACCTTGCTCGAGATCCGCCCGCGCCGACGTGCCGCCCGCGCGTCCGAGCCGGAGCGCCGCCTGAACGCGCACGCGGAAGTCGGACGACTCCGTCAGCTCGCGATCGCCGGCCGTCGAATGGCCGGTCGTCGTGAGCGCAGCGAGAACGAGCAGCATGCCCGTCACGCGCCGCATCGCGCGTCTGGTCACAGGTGCGAGGGACGTGCTTCGACACGAAACGAGTAGCAAGGCGCGCTCACCTCCACTGCCGCGAACTGAAACAGCGACCCAGCGAATCAGTCAGTCACGAGCGAGCGGTGGCTCGAGCTCCGTGCGAGACAAGTAGCGAGACGAGAAGACGTAAGGGGAGGCGTAACGGGAGCAGAGGAAGACGAGAAGTGTAAGACGATCGATCAGAGGAGGCTCTTCAACTCCGTCTCGATCTCTTTCTCCTCACCATCGTGGTAGCCCAAATGCACGAAGCGGACGACCCCTTTTTTGTCGAGGATGAACGACGACGGCATGGCGGGCGGATGCCACTTGTTCGCGACGCTCTTGTCCTTGTCCCACACCAGAGGGAACTTCGCGCCGTAGGTGGTCCCGAACCCCTTCACGCCGTTCTGCTCGTCGTCCTCGCTGATGGCGACGAGCTCGAAGCCGGACGCCGCGTACTTCACGCGGAGCTCCTCCAGCTTCGGGAATGATTTCTTGCAGGGCTCGCACCACGTTGCCCAGAAGTCGACGAGGACGACCTTGCCGCTCCACTGCGACAAAGCGATTTTCCCTTTGCCGTTCACGGAGTCAGCCGCGAAATCAGGCGCGGGATTGTTGAGCAGCTCGTGCTTGGCCGTGCTGCTTCCGGCCGTCGCCGCGCCGCCGCCTTCGCCCGCAGAACCGCCGCATGCGACAGACGCGGACGCGATCACCAACGCCGCCGTCGCCACGCGAGCCGCCGTCACCATCGAGTTGCTCATGGCCACTCAAGTTACCAGAGCGCGTGTTGCGAGCGGCGGCCGTTCGTCTCACACGCACGCGCGCTCTTCCACGATGTGAGCACGATGTGAGCGCCATGTGAGCGCGAGCGCGAGATGTGACCTTACTTGATTGCGCAGACCTTCTTGCCGGCGAGCGACTTGCACACCGCGCCGCTGCCCTTCGGGCAATCGAGATCGCTTGCACAGATCTTCCGGCAGAGCGCCGGAGGCTGCACGAGAACGAAGCCGCCGGGACACGTTCCGCCCGCGCCGGGCGGCGCAGTGATCGCCGCTCCGCCCGTCGTCGCGCCCGCATCCGCCGCCTTGCCTGCGTCGGCAGCGCCGCCGGCATCCGCGCCGGCATCGGTGACGCCGCTGTCCTTCGCGCCTGCGTCGACCGGCTTCGCCGCCGTGAAGACCGGCGTCGCCGTGTTGGTGGTCGTCGCCGCCGGTGCTGCAGCGAGCGACTCCGGCGTGATCCATCCCATCAGCTTCGAACCGTCGCTCGCTGCGGGGTCCGTGAAGATGACGAGCACGCCGGTGCTGAAGAACTTCGCGAGCTGGATGACCTGCGTGCCCTTCGAGAGCGTCGCGACCTCGGCGCCGCTCGCGGGGAACGTTCGCGCTTTGGTCACGTCCTTGCCGATGACGCCGGGCTCATCGGCAACCTTGGTCTCCGATGCGTAGCGGAGGACGTCCTTCTCGTTCTTCGCGCCCGTTCCCGTGACGGTGACGGTCGCGGCATCCTCGTCGGCGCCGCCGTCGGCGCCCTTCTTCTTGAGGAACTTGCAGCCGAGGACGAACGTGCACGACATGACGAGCACGAGCGCCGGCGCAAGCACCGAACGACTACGCCCGCGCCCGCGCATGCGCATCTGGCTGGTGGTCGGCGACCTCACTTGCAGAAGTCTTTGTTGGCCGTGCAGACGTTGGCGCCCGCGCACGGCACGCAGAACTGACCGGCGCCGCACGTGTTGATGCTGCAGCCCGCACGGTGGCACTGGTTGTCCTTCGTGATGAGCGCGAAGCCGACGGGGCACAGGCCGGCGCGCGGCGGGACTGCGTTGACGCCCGCGGCAGGTGCCGGCGGAGGAGTCAAGGCGACGGCTTGCGGCACGCGACCGAGGTTGGCGGCTTGCGGCGCGGTGGCAGCGGCGGGCGGCGTGAAGATCGTGCAGACGCCGACGGCGGCGCCGAGCTTCGCGTTGTCGAACTTGTTCGCGTGACCCTTGCAGGCCTGACCGCTCGGGCAGTCGACGTCGTTCACGCAGACCTTCCCGCAGAACGGCGAGTCGCTGATGAGCGCCGTCTCGGGGAGCGTGCATGCCAGCGGCTTCGCCGTGATGGCGACCGGCGCCGTGAAGGAGTCCTGGGAGATCCAGCCCATCAGCGTCTTGTTGTCTGCCGGGTTCGTGAAGGTGACGAGGAAGAACGTCGAGCGCGACGCGATCTCCGTCACGTTGCCGCCCTTGGTGAGCGCCGCGACGACCTTCCCGATGCCGGGGATCTCGCGCACGTTCGTCGGACGCTGGAGCGTGGCGGTGACGTTCTCGATCTTCTTCTCGTCGGGGAAGCGCGAGACGTCGTTCTCGTTGGCTGCGGCCGGTGTGGCGGCGGGCGGCGGTGCCGCCTCGGCGACCTCGGCGACGGCAGCTTCCGCAGCGGCGTCGCCTTCGTCTCCCTTCTTCTTGAAGAGCCCACATCCCGATACGAGCGGGATGACGGCTACGAGAGAGAGCGCAGAAACAAGGCTGATTCCCCGGGAAATGGTCGTCATGACCGCCGGAGGCTAACAGGAAGATGGTTTAGGTCGACAGTTAACAGCGGATGCTTCGCGAACCGATTACGGAAACCGTTCTACGGCACGCTGTCGGCAGCACAGAGCCAGCTGAAAAGAATGCGATATCCTTGGAAGAGGAGCCCGAGATCGGTCGACTCGTTCTTCTGGTGCGCCTGCGCGTTCTCGCCCGGTCCGAAGTTCACGGCGGCGATGCCGAGCGCCGAGAAACGGGCCACGTCGGTCCAGGCCTGCTTCGGTTCGATCCCCCGAACCCCCGCCGCCACCAGCTTCTTCACGAGCGGATGCGACGCGTTGGGGAGCGCGGCGGGTGAGAGATCGGTGAACTCCACGCGGGCGCCTTCGCCGACGAGCGCGCGCACGTCGGCCTGCGCCTGATCGAGCGTGGTGTTCGGCGCGAAGCGATGATTGAGATTGAGCGTGAATGCGTCGGGGACGACGTTGCGCCCGCGACCGCCGTTCGCGAGCGTCACGGTGGTCGTCGTTCGATAGAGGAGGCCGTCGATGTGATGCTCGAGCGGCGCGAGCACCGCGAGGCGATCGAGGAGGCCCGCCGCCTTGGTGATGGCGTTCTCCCCTTCCCACGGACGCGCACTGTGGCCCGTCTTTCCTTCGAACGTCACCGTGGCGTGGATCGATCCGCAGCAGCCGAGGTGCAGGCGGTTGTCGGACGGCTCGAGGCACACCGCGAGATCGGCGCTGCGAAGGTCGTCGTCCTGCGCGAGCACGGGACCGAGCTCGTTCTCCGCGTAGGGTCCTTCTTCACGCGCATAGAAGACGAGCGTGCAGTCGCAGCCCGCGAGCTCGCCGAGCGTCTCCGCGGTGACGATCATCACCGCGAGCCCGGCCTTCATGTCCGCCGCACCGGCGCCGATGCAGCGACCGCCCTCGATCTTCGCGGGGCCGTTCTCGGTGCGCACCGTGTCGAGATGACCGGCCAGCACGATGTGCGGGCGGCCTATCGTGCGCTTGCGGACGAGCGGCACGACGATCGAATCGCCGTAGCGACGAATGGGCGACGCGAGGGGCAAGCGCTCGAGACGCTCCGACACCGCATCGCACAGCGCCTTCTCTTCACCGATCGGCGACGCTATCGAGCAGAGCCAGAGGAGTGTCTCCTCGAGCGCAACCGCGGTCGGGGTCCGCGTGGTGAGCGTCTGCGTCAGGAGCGACATGTGCCGATCACATCGTCACACGGGAAGCTCACACGGGGACGGCGAAATCGCGGAGCGCGTCGTTCAGGCTGACCTTGCGATCGGTGCTGGCCGTGCGCTTGCCGATGATGAGCGCGCAGGGAACGCCGAACTCGCCGGCGGGGAACTTCTTCGTGCGCACGCCGGGGATGACCACGGAGCGCGCGGGGACGCGGCCGCGATGCTCGACCACTTCGGGTCCGCTGACGTCGAAGATCGCCGTCGACGACGTGAGGACCACGCCGGTGCCGATGACGGCTTCCTTGCCGACGTGCACGCCCTCGACGATCACCACGCGCGAGCCGATGAATGCGCCGTCTTCGACGATGACGGGGCGCGCTCCCGGGGGCTCGAGCACGCCGCCGATGCCGACGCCGCCCGAGAGGTGACAGTCCTTGCCGATCTGCGCGCACGATCCGACGGTGGCCCATGTGTCGACCATCGAGCCGGCGCCGACGCGCGCGCCGATGTTCACGTAGCCGGGCATCACGATGACGCCCGGCTCGCAGAACGCGCCGTAACGGACGACGCCGGGCGGGACCACGCGGACGTTCTGCGCCGCGAGGCCCTTCTTCAGCGGGATCTTGTCGTGGAACTCGAAGGGCCCGACCGAGAGCGTCTCCATTCCGCGGATCGCGAAGTAGAGGAGGATGGCCTGCTTGATCCACGCGTGCGTGGTCCACTCGCCGTCCTCGCCTTCACCTTCGCCTGCGCTCGGCGGCGGAGACGCGACGCGAAGCTCGCCCCTATCGAGCTTCGCGAGCGTCCGCTCCACCGCCGCGGAGAACGCGGCGTCCTTCAGCTTCGTGCGATCCGCGAAGGCGGCTTCGACGAGGCTCTGATCCTCGGTGACGGACGGGTCGGGCGTACCAGGCATGCGGCTCAGCCGGCGGTCGGCGCGACCTTGCTCGCCGCGAAGAAGTAACCGATCTCGGTCTTCGCGTTGTCGAGCGAGTCGGAGCCGTGGACGGCGTTCTCGCCGACGCTGCCGCCGTGCGCCTTGCGGATGGTGCCCGCGTCGGCCTTCGCCGGATCGGTGGCGCCCATGACCTGACGGTACTTGGCGACCGCGTCTTCGCGCTCGAGCACGACGACGAACACGGGCGAGCGCGTCATGAACTCGACGAGCTCACCGAAGAACGGACGCGCCTTGTGCACCGCGTAGAAGCCCTCCGCGACGGGCTTCGAGAGCGACATCTTCTTGGCCGCGACGATGGTGAAGCCTGCGTCTTCGAGCATGTGGAGAATGGCGCCTGCGCGCTTCTTCTCGACGGCGTCCGGCTTGATGATGCAGAGCGTGCGTTCGACGGCCATGGGGGCTTCTCTCCGGGGGTGACGAGGTGCCGGTCTCTTAGGGGAGCTCGCCCGAAAACTCAAGGATTCCCGGCGATGGCTGTGCGCTGTCTCCTCGGCCACGGCGCCGGCATGGTAGAAGCGAGAGCCGATGGACGACCTCGACGTGATCATGGTCGGCGCGGGGGTGAACGGCCTCGTATGCGCGATCGTGCTCGCGCGAGCCGGGCTGCGCGTGCATGTGCTCGAAGATCGCCCGGCGATCGGCGGCGGCTGCCGCACGGAGTTCCCGTTCGCGGCCGCACCTCGCCTCGGCGCATCGACGGGAACGCATCGGCTCGGCTTCGTCCCGCCGGATCTGCTGCGCTTGCTCGGGCTCACGCTGCCGACGCGTCCGCGCATTCCCGCAGCGTTCGTTCCCACCACCACGCCCGGTGCCTTCCTCCTCGCGGGTCCGGGTCATGCGGCGTTTCGCGAGGCAGCCGGTACGGATGGCGCTGCGCTCGCGGCGATGCAGGCGGAGCTCGACGAGATCGTCCTCGACCTCGCACCGGCATGGCTCGCAGGCGCGCTCGACGTCGAGGCGACGGGCGATCGCTTCGTGCGCGCGTCGCGTCGTGAGGCGTTCGTCGCGCTCTGTCGCGGGAGCGCCGGCGCGTACGTCGAGCGCTTCGGCGTGAAGAGCGATCTCGTGAAGGCGGCGATCGCGGCCGATGCGCTGACCGGCACGTTCGGGACGTGGAGCACGCCGGGCACCGGCGCGGCGCTGCTCGTGCATCACGCCGCGCGGAGCAGCGCGGGTGGCGGCGATGCCGTGCCGGTCGGCGGCATCGGCGCGGTGATTCGCGTGCTCGCCGACGCTGCGCAGATGGCGGGAGCGACCATCGCGACGGGCTCGAGCGCGACGAGCGTGATCATCGAAGGCAACACCGCGGCGGGCGTGATGCTCGCCGACGGGTCGGCGCTGCGCGCGACGACGGTGGTGTCGAGCGCCGACCCGACGCGTTTGCGCGCGATGATCGGCGACGTGCATCTCCCGGTCGAGTACCAGCGACGCATCGACGGCTTCGCGCGCGCCGGCTCGATGGCCAAGATCAACCTCGCGCTCTCGGCGCTGCCGCGCTTCGTGGCGCTGCCCGAGGATCGCGGACAGCACGGCGCGACGATCCATCTCGTACCGGGCGCGGGTCTCGACGCGGTGAGCCGGCTCGAGGCGACGTTCGTCGAGGCGCAAGACGAGAAGCTGCCGGGCGCGCCGCCCATCGAGATGGTGATCCCGACCGCCGGCGATCCGTCGCTGCGCGATGCCGAGGGACACCATCACGCGTCGCTGCTCGTGCCGTGGGCGCCGTACGATCTCGCGGGCACCACCTGGGCGGCCGAAGAGGAGCGATGGCTCCGCAACGTGCTGGGCGTGGTCGACGCGTTCGCGCCGGGCACGAGCGCGCTGGTCGTCGATGCGTTTGCGCTGTCGCCGAAGAAGCTCGAATCGCACTTCGGCGTGACGCGCGGGCAATTGCATCACGTCGACGACGCGCTGATCTTCGCGGACCGTCTGGCGGTCGCGACGCCGATCGGCGGGCTCTACGCGTGCGGCGCGGGCTGCGCGCCGGCGGGCGGCGTCTTCGGCGTAGCGGGCCACAACGCCGCGAAGCGCGTCCTGGCCGACATGGAACTAGGCCTCGAACGCACCGAAGTCGGCCGCAAGTCGTAGATCAGTCGCGGGCGTAGCCGGCGTCGGTGAGAGAGCGCGCGGCGAGGGCTTCGGCGGTCGGGGCCGGCGCGACGGGGATCGCGGTCGTCGATGCCGCCGACGCGTTCGACGGGAGCTCACGTTCGGCTGGGGCGCTCGAGGCGCCGCGGAGGAGAGCAAGGACGAGGAG
>JAXDMI010001119.1:0-10253 GCA_034666145.1 Myxococcales bacterium
CGAGGCGCCGCACGATGCCGCGGAGCGTGCCGCCGAGCGAATCGCGATTGAGCCGCTCGTAGCCCCGCGCGACCAGACCCTCCGCAGCCCTGGATTTCCCGGCTCCGGGCACCCCGATGAAGACGACCACCTCCTTGGATGCACGCCCTTCGTCTCTCGTGGCCGTGGCCGTGGCCGTGGCCGTCGTCGTGGCCGATCTTGCTCTCCACGCCGCGAGCACGGGGAATCGCGCGTCGATCGTGGCGAGATCATCGTCCGACAGCATGGTCTGCGACGCCGCGACGAGGCTCGCGATGGTCTCGGGCCGTCGCGCTCCCACCACGGGTACGAACGCCTTCGACACGGCGAGGAGATACGCGAGGAAGACCTCGATTGCCGTCGCGCTTGCATGGCCCTTCGCGACGCGGCCGAGGACACCATCGCGAGCGAGCCGCGCGGCGCGTTGCGGACCGCCGAGCGGCGCATGCGCGAGCAGCTCGATGCCGCGCTCCTGGCAATAGCTCACGACGCCGCTCCGCAACGCGAGATCGTCGTACGCGCCCAGCGCCACCTCGACGGCGGCGATCGGGACGTGGCGTGCGAGCTCCTCGAGCTGCTTCCGCGAGACGTTGGAGACGCCGATGCGCTTCGCGTGGCCCTTCTCGAGCTGCTTCGCGAGGGCGCGCCCGGTCGTCGTGAGCGACGTGCGCGGATCCGGAGCGTGGAGCAGCAGCGTGTCGATGGCGATGCCGTCGAGCGCGGCCATGCTGCCGAGGACGTCCTCGGAGATGCGGCTCGCGCGCCCGTCGGGGATCCATGCGCCGGCGTCGCGTCGCATCCCGCACTTGGTGATCACGCGGAGGTTCGCGTCGCGCTCCGAGCGCAACGCGCGCCCCACGAGACGCTCGTTGTGCCCGACGTCGCTCTGGTCGATGCCATAGGCATGCGCGGTGTCGAAGACGGCGATACCTGCCTCGATCGCGGCACGAAGCGTCGCCTGCGCGCGATCGTCGTCGCGATCGCGCTCGGTCGAGAGCCTCATGCATCCGAGCGCGATGCGCATGGTCGCGCTCGCAGTCTAGTCGGCGCGTCGCTTCGTCGCCATGTCAGGACCGCCACGGCGAGCCGGACGCGTCTACGCCTCCGCGCGAGCCCGCGCGCGACGTGCCGATGCTCCTCGCTTGCGCCGGCGCGACGCCGCAGCTCGCGCCTGTCGCGACAGCGCGCGCGGCGACACCGCCGACGTACCCTCGCGCTTCAGGGTTCGCTTCGCGGCGCGCGCGCGCTTCGGAGACGGCGCGGCGCGACGCGACGAGCTCTTCTTCTTCGCGCTCCGACCCTTCGTGATGTCGCGCTGCGCCTGCTTGCGAGTGCGCCGCGACGTCGCGCCCTTCTTCGGCGGTTCGAGCTCCACGCCGGCGCGTCGTGCCTTCGAGAGCCCGATCGCGATGGCCTGCTTCGTGTTCCGCACGCCGTGTTTTCCCTCGCGAACGTGCTCGATCTCCTCGCGAACGAACTCGCCGGCCTGGGTGCTCGGGGCCTTCCCCTCGCGCTTGTCGCGCTTCGCGCGCTCGATGGTCTTCTTCTCGGGCATGGCAATCACCTCTCCGCCATCGAGAGAAGCAACCTCCAGACCAGCGAGGCCCTCGAACCACGTGAATCGGTCAATCGCTCACAGATCGATCTGTTGACCCAGCTCGACGACCCGGTTCGCGGGGAGCGCGAAGTACGACGTCGCCGGGCGCGCGTTGCGCGAGATGAACGCGAAGAGCCATTTCCTCCAGCGCGCCATCTTCGACGGACCGTCGGTGAGGAGGGTCTCGCGTCCGAGGTAGTAGCTCGTCCGCGCGGGATCGAGCGCGAGGTGCGTCGCTCGCAGTGCGCGCGGCACGTCGGGATTCTCCATGAAGCCGTAGCGCAGCGTGACGTGGACGACGCCGTGTCCCTTGTCGGCGATGGTGGTGCGCGCATCAGCCGACACCTCCGGCACCGCGACGTTCTCCACGGTGAGCAGGACGATCTGCTCGTGGAGGGACTGACTGTGCTTGAAGTGGTGGAGGAGCGCCGGCGGTGTACCGACCGCGCTCGACGCCATGAAGACGGCGGTGCCGCGCACGCGCAGCGCCTTCGTGAGCTCGGGATCGGAGAGGAACACCTCGAGCGGGAGCATGGTGGCGCGGAACTTCTCGGCGAGCTCGCGGCGGCCGCGCTTCCACGTCGTCATGACCGCGAAGATGCCGAGACCGATGGCGAGCGGGAACCAGCCGCCGTCGACGAACTTCGCGGCGTTCGCGCCGAAGAACGCGAGATCGAACACGAGGAAGAGCCCGGCGAGCGCGCCTGCCTTCCACTTCGACCAACCCCACGTCCGCGTGACGACGACGTAGTAGACGACGGTGGTGATCGACATCGTGCCGGTGACGGCGATGCCGTACGCCGCGGCGAGCGCCGTCGATGACTTGAAGAGCAGCACGCAGCCAATGCACGCGAGCATGAGCGCGGTGTTGATCTCGGGGATGTAGATCTGTCCCTCGGTCGACTTCGACGTGTGCACGATGGTGACGCGCGGGAAGAAGCCGAGCTGGACCGCCTGCTGCGTGAGCGAGAACGCGCCGGAGATGAGGGCCTGCGAGGCGACCACGGTGGCGGCGGTGGCGATGGCGACGACGGGGTAGAGCGCCCAGCCCGGCACGAGCGAATAGAACGGGTTGCTCGCGGCGCTGGGATCGTGGAGGAGCTTCGCGCCCTGACCGAAGTAGTTGAGGAGGAGGGACGGGAACACCACCGCGTACCAGCCGATGCGAATGGGCCCTCGTCCGAAGTGGCCCATGTCCGCGTAGAGCGCCTCGCCGCCGGTGACGACGAGGAAGACCGAGCCGAGCACCAGGAAGCCGTGGCCGCCGTTCCGGGCGAAGAAGCTCACCGCGTGCCGCGGATCGACGGCGAGGAGCACGTCCGGGCTCGCCATGATCTGTCGCGCGCCGAGCGTGGAGATGATCGCGAACCAGACCAGCGTGGTCGGGCCGAAGACCTTGCCGATGCCGCCCGTGCCCCAGCGCTGCACCACGAAGAGCGCGACGATGATGCCGATGGTGAGCGGCAGGACGACGGGCTTCGCGGCGGACGTCGCGACCTCGATGCCTTCGATGGCGCTGAGCACCGAGATGGCGGGCGTGATGACGCCGTCACCGTAGAGGAGCGCGGTGCCGAACAGCGCGAGCATCAGCAAGAAGCCGGGGCTGCTCTTGCCCTTGCGCGGCGGCACGAGCGAAAGGAGCGCGAGAATGCCGCCGGCGCCGTTGTTGTCGGCGCGCATGATGAAGGTCAGGTACTTCACGACGATGACCATCGTGAGCGACCAGAAGACGAGCGAGAGGACGCCGAGCACGTTCGCCGGATTCGCCGCGATGTGGTGCGGGTTCTCCGGGCTGAAGCACTCCTTGATCGCGTAGAGCGGGCTCGTACCGATGTCGCCGAACACGACGCCGATCGCGCCGATCATCAGCGCCCAGCGATTCGCGGTGTGATGCGCGAGCTTCGACGGCGGTTCGGACGACGGACCGCTCGACGCGGACGCGGGCCCGGCCTTCACCGCGGGCAGGGCGGCTGACGCGTCACCCTCGGATCGAGGATGTGGAGGACGGGCTTCCGGAGCGTTCGCGGGCATGTCGCGCGGGCCAGGCCGCGGAGTCGCCACCGTACTCCGCGAAGCCGCGCCCGCAGCCCGTTTCTCACGTTTTCTCGCGATTTTCTTTCGAGCGCGGCGGCACGGCACAGGCCGGCGCAGCGGCACAAAGTGACATGGATATTCGCGCGCGATCTCGGACGCTTGGAACGACTTGAGCCACGCGGGCAGAGTGAGCCGCGCGGGACACCGCCGGGCTCGCTCCTCTACTACGACCGCGGCCGACTACCGTCGTCGGCCGCTCGTCGCTGCCGTCGCGCTCGCGGCAGGTGCCCAGCGCAGCACCGTGGCCCATCCCGTCATCGTCGGCGGCCGCGGCGGCGCCATCGCTTCGATGCACTCGGCTTCGACCGGCGGTGTCGACGCGGCCATGCGGCTCGCGAGCGTGCTCACCGCGCTGATCGCGTCGACGACGTAGTACGGCATCGTCATCGAGCGGTTGGGCGCATCGACGCGCGGCCGGATCGCGGAGTTGATGCTCTCCTTCACGAACGCGACCACCTCCACGGTGATGCCCTCGTCTTCGAGGATCGCCTTTGCCGTCTCGAGGAAGCGCACGTACTCGAGCGGCGGCACGACGAGCTCGCGTCCGAGGCGCAGCTTGCTGAGCGCGAGGGTGTGCCCGAGCGTGTGCAGATTCGCGCGTCGCTGAGCGACGTTGACCCATCCGAGGAGCAGCGGCGTGCGGTGGCTCGTGAGGAGCCGGATGCGCTGCAGCGTATGCGGCCCTCCTTGGGTGGCCGCTTCGGGCTGGGTGATCTCGACCGTGTACGCCGAGAAGACGCGGCGCACCCCATCCAGGAACGTCGACGTGAACGAGTCGCTCTGCATGTCCAACGCGGCGGAACCCTGCGTCATCGAGCTCATGGCCTGTGTCGAGCTGCAACGATCGAGCCCAGCTCGTGCACCCACGAGAGCCCTGGAAACATGGGGATCCGTCGCATCGATTGCGCACTCGGGCGCGAGCGGCGATCGCAGTTGCGCATGCTCGCTGCGCAAGGGTGCACAAGTCGTAACCCCAAGCCGGCGATTCCCCGTCGAAACGGCGTTAAACAGCGACCGCGCTTGCAATCCCCCTAACGACAGCTAGGGTGCCGCTCCTCACTGACGTTCTCCGCTACGACGCCTCGCCCTCTCGACTTCGGCTCTCTTCGAGCCTCGGTCTCGGGATTGCAAGATCGCTGCATCGGCAACGACTCCTGAGAAGAGCGCGAAGATACCTTCGTGCACCTTCCCCCGATATCGGCTCGTTGGGACGAAGGCTTTGTGACTGTTTGCGCAGCCGGAATCAGAAATCGAGAATACTCATGGGCAATCGTCTCTACGTCGGCAACCTCTCCTTCAACGCCAACACCGACACCGTTCGCGAGGCCTTCTCGGCCTTTGGCGAGATCACCGACGTTCACGTCGTCTCTGACCGCGAGACCGGTCAATCGCGAGGCTTCGGCTTCGTCACCCTCGGCACCGCCGAGGCGGCCCAGAAGGCCATCCGCGAGATGAACGGCGCGCTCCTCGACGGTCGCGCTCTCAAGGTCAACGAGGCCGAAGAGCGCCAGAACCGCGGCGGTGGCGGCGGTGGTGGCGGCGGCGGCGGTGGTGGTCGTGGCGGTGGCGGCAACCGCTGGTAATCAGCATCACGGATTGACGCGCCGGGCTTCGCGAGAAGACCAGCACCGTCTCCGCTGATTGAAGAAGGCTCCGCCTGTTCGCAGGCGGGGCCTCTTTCTTTTTGTCTCTCAGAAGACGAAGCCGAGGCGCAGCGGCGTGAACGACGTGGCAGGACCACCTGCGCGTCGCGCCGCGGTCGCGGCGGCGAGGGGTGCTGCGAGCGGGCTTCGCATCATCCCTACCAGTATGGCAACGAAGCGGCGCTCAGGTGAGCGTCGTCGCTCGCTGCACGAGCGCCTGTCCGTAGATCTCGATGGTCCGGAGGTGCGCCGCGCGACCCGCGGCGTCTTCGACGCCGTGCAAGGCGCGGATGTCGAGCGTCGTGCAGGCGTTCGCGAGCCGCCGCGCGTGCGTGACGAGCTGCATCGCGCTCTCGCCCTGATCTACGCGACGCAGCGGCTCGGCCATCCATCGCTCGAGCGACGTCTCGGCCTCCCCGATGGCGATGCCGGCGGCTCGACGCGCCGCTGCGATGCTGCGCTCCACGGATGCGCGTCGCTCCGCTCCTTGCACATCGAGGCTCGTCACCACCGCATCGCGATAGGCCGACACGGCCTTCACCATGCCGTCGATCGCCTCGGGGAGGCGCGTGCGTTCCCACGACGGCTACACGACGAGCGCCGCGTTGATCGCAATCACGCCGCCCACCTCGGAGTCTCCGGCACGCGCCGCCGCCGTCTTCCAATCGCCGGGATGACGCTCTGCGATGAGCACGAAGACCGGCGTGAGGAAGAACGTGAAGAGGCGATAGCTCCGCCCGCGCGTCGCCACCGCTGCCACGGAGAGCGGGAACATGACCGCAGCGAGCGCGAGCGGCGCGTGGATGAAGATCGTGATCAGCGCAGCAACGACGCTGCCCAGCACCGTGCCGACGACGCGCTCGGCGGCGCGCGTCGACGTCGGGCCGGGATAGGGCTGGAGGATGGCGAGCGTCGTCACCGTGACCCAGTGCGGGTGCACGGCGATGCGATGGCCGATCATCGACGCCGCCACCGCGGCGAGCGCGACGCGCAGCGCATGACGGAAGAACACCGACTGGAACGAGAGCGCGTCGCGCAGCTCGCGAGCCTCGTTCTCGAGACCGACGAGCGTCGGGCGGGAAGGACGACCGCCGGCGGTGTCCGTCTCTTCGACGACGGCGACGCCGGCGCCGAGCGTCCTCGCGAACGCTCGCGCGCGGTCGCTGTCCACGGCCAGCCTCTCGATGAGCAGCACCGCCGGGCTCGTCGCCGCGTCGTGCGCGTCGAGCGCGTCGAGCGGGCCGGGAGGCGACGACACGGTCAGAGGCCGTCCTGCGGTGCTCGGCGCGTCCGCGCTCTTGGTCGCCCCGCGCGCGACGAGCGACGCGTGAATCGCTTCGTACGTCGTGGCGAGCCCACGCAGGCCGTCGGCGATCGCGGCGGGTCGCGCGCCGACCGTCATGCCTTCGAGCTCGACGGCGAGCGCCACCATCCGCGGAAATTGCGCATCTGCGCGACCCAGGAGCACGCGCAGATCACCGCCCAGCGCGGATTCGCCGGGTCGCGTCGCGCGCACCGCGAGCGCGATGGCGAGCGCATCCTCGATGGCCGCACGGATGCGTCGATGATGCGTGAGTGCGAGCTGTGACCATGGGGCGCCGGCCTCTTCGGTGTCGGCGCATGCCGCGAGGGCGCGCGCGTACTCGGCCATCCGTGCGAACACGACGGCGATCGCCTCACGGACCGGACGATGCGGGCTCACCGGCCACACCATCGAAGAGAGGAGCGTGGCCCACAGCGCGCCGGCCGCGAACGCGAGCGCATCGATGCCGTACGACGCGCTGCCGGACCGCGCCGTACCGATCGCGGTGATGATCGCGGTCATCGTTCCGATGGTCGCGGCCGCGGGACCAAGGGCGCGCGCGAGCGTCCCGAGGAACGCGACGATCGCGAGGAGCAGCGTCGCGAGCCAGAGTGATCTGCCGCACCACTCGGAGAGCGGAACGATGATCGCGCCGACGACCGCGAACGTACCGAGCGCCTTCGCGCGTGTCGTCCGAAGCCCGCCAGGATCGGCGAGCGTGCCGAGCCATCCGCCGAGCGCCATCCACGCGAGCTCTGCGCGTCCGAGCGCTGCCGCGAGGAAGAACGGGATCAGCGTCGCCACCGCTGCCCGGACGCCGTTCGCGATGGCTGGGGTCATGCGTTCGTACGTGATGCGTCGCGCCATGGAACGAACCACGGAAAAGCGTAGGTCATCGCGGCTGCGTCGCATCGTCCGATCGCTCCATGCATGTGCCCCAACTCACTCCGAGGCGCAGCCATGGCGACGGCTGTGTTCGCGCCGGGATCGCGAGCCGGAGCGGTCGAACAAAACGAGTGTTGTCGTGACCCGAAACGGCGCGTCGCTCCCACAGAGAGGACGAGAGTCGAGGTGTCGTGATGAACGTTGACCGCCCCTTGTTTGTCGCTCCCTACCCGCCTTCGTCGACGCGCTCGCTTGCCGCCGCCGGTGCCGAGTCGATGCGCGTCCGGCTCGATGCGCTGGTCGGCGGCCTCCGCGCTGCCATCGAGGACCTCGCGGCCGTGCCGGGCACGGTCGGTGATTCGCTCGACGAAAAGCTGAGCAGTGCGCTCGAAGCCGCCGAAGACGTGCGCGACGGCATCGGCCGGCTGTCGTTCGTATCGCGACCGGAAGGCGAGACGCCGAAGGAGATCGACGTCCATGAGGCGATCGAGCTCGCGCTTCGCATGACGCGCGGCCTGGTCGGGTCGCGGGCAAGGCTCGTCAAGCGCTATGAGCGCGTGCCCGCGGTCCGGGCGGACAAGACCGCGCTCATGCGCGTCTTCGCGCAGCTCATCCAGAACGCGGTCGATGCCGTGCCCCCCTACATGCCGCTCGCGAACACGATCGCCGTTCGCACCTATGAAGAGCTCGACGGCAGCGTGGTCGTCGAGATCGCCGACACCGGCGTCGGGATGTCGCCCGAGACACTCTCGCGCGTCTTCGATCCGTTCTTCACGACGAAGTCCGGCGCGGCCGACGGTCTCGGGCTGACCATCGCGCGTGGAGAGGTGCTCGCCGCGGGCGGAACGCTGAACGGGGAGAGCGTGGAAGGACGCGGAAGCCGCTTCGTCGTCCGTCTTCCCGGTGTCGCCGGTGCGGTGAGCGGCACGCTCGAGCGCGTGTTCGCGAGCGAGCTCCCACGGCGCCGCGCCCTGGTGATCTCCGATGACGCCGCGACCGGCGAACGCCTGCGCGCGCTGTTCGAGGACGACCGCACCGTGCTGTCGGTGGCTCGCATCGCCGAGGGCGTCGAGCGTCTCGCGATGGGCGAGGCCTGCGATCTCGTGATCGTCGACGCCGACGAATCGTCTCGCGCGCAGCTTCGCGAGCGACTCGGCGAGGTCGCGCCGGACGCGCTCATGCGCACCTTCGAGATCACCGCGACGACCGCTGCGTCGAAGGGCGAGCGCGTCCCGAGCGGCATGTGGAGCGTCGCCGTCCGATGAACGGAGTTGCTCTCGGGCGGGGTGGCGAGCAGCGCGCCGAGAGGGACGTCGAGCGTCCGTTTCCGGCGCCCATCTCGGGGAGCACACCGGCGTCTGCCTCGCAGGCGCGACTGCACGTGCTCGACGGCGCGGTGACGGTCACGACGGGGCTCGGCGCGTCGCTGCTCGTGCTGGGACGCGCGCCGAGCGTCCTCTTGATGGTCCTCCTCTTCATGGCGCATGCGCTCATCCTGCGTGCCGCCGTCGTACCGAGCCGCGCGCGTCGCACCCTCCAGCTCGGGATCGTCGCGCTCTCTCCGACGTTGCTGCAGGCGCTGGTGGCGAATCCGCAGCCCGGCGATCGCGTGGGCAGCGCGACGGCGTTCGTGACGCTCGCGATCCTCTGCGCGGCGACCACCGTGCTCGTCTCGACGCTGGTGTCGACGAAGATCTACGGGCTCGAGCGTACGGTCGCGCGCGCGCGACGCATGGGGCCGTACACGCTCGAAGAGAAGATCGGCGAAGGCGGTATGGGCGAGGTCTACAAGGCTCGTCATGCGCTTCTGCGACGGCCCACTGCCATCAAGATCATCCGAAATTCCAGCAACGCCGAGACCTCGGCGCGCTTCGAGCGTGAAGTGCAGCTCACGAGTCAGCTCACGCATCCGAACACCGTCCACGTCTACGACTTCGGACGCGCCGCCGACGGCACCTTCTATTACGCGATGGAGTACATCGAAGGTCTGACGCTGTGGCAGCTCGTGCAGCTCGACGGAGCGCAGTCTCCGGGGCGCGTCGTCTCGCTGCTCGTGCAGATCTGCGCCTCGCTCGCGGAGGCGCACGCGCTCGGTCTCATCCATCGCGACGTGAAGCCCGACAACGTCCTCATCAGCGTGCGCGGCCTCGTGCCCGACGCCGTGAAGGTCGTCGACTTCGGCCTCGCGCGAACGGTGGGCACCGACTCACGCGAAGAGGAGTCCGGCACGGTCATGGGCACCGCGCGCTACATGGCGCCGGAGGTGGTCAGCGAGCCCTGGGGCGCGGACGCGCGCTCCGACATCTATGCCGTCGGCGCGCTCGCGTACTTCCTGCTCACGGGCTCGGAGCTGTTCCACGGAACGACCGCGACGATCCTCTCGCAGCAGATCCATGCCGTGCCGCAGCGTCCGTCCTCGCGCCTCGGCGCCGAGCTCCCCGCAGACGTGGAGCGCATCGTGATGCGCTGTCTCGCGAAGGATCCCGCCATGCGCCCGCAGAGCGCGCTGGCCCTCGCTGCCGAGCTGCGGAGCACGGCGTCCGCGCACGACTGGACCGGCGTAGACGGCCTCGACTGGTGGCGCCGCAACGGCGCGAACTTCGCCCGCGCGCTTCGCGCATCGACCCCGAGGAGCGGCTCGCGCAGCATCACGTCGCGCGTCGTCGACGCATCGTGACCGTCGTAGAGCTACATCCCGAGGAGCTCATCGACC
>JAXDMI010001120.1:0-3350 GCA_034666145.1 Myxococcales bacterium
TGCGGTCGTAAACGTGTCTTCCAACCGCTCCGTCAGAGACACGCTGCGACGCGCCTTCGACAAGCGCGCCCATGGTCATGAGTCCGTGGCCCGTGAAAATTAGCGTGTGTTTCCCAACACATGCCCACCCTTCGTTCATGATTTTTGTCTGCATTTGCGGGGTGAAATACAGAGCCTCCTCGCGGATGATTTCGAGGATGTCGTGCTCCCAGCGCTCGAGCGGGGCGTTGTCCATCAGGAACTGGAGGACGTCGCGCTCGGGACGCACCGGGAACTTCTTCTCGCGGTCCTTCTCGGCCTGGATCTTCTGGCGCTGCTCCTCGAGGTACTCCTCGGGGTTGATGAAGGACTCCATGTAGCCCTTCGACTTGAGGCGCGGGACCTCCTGCACGACCTCTTCAGCGTCGGGGTCGACGACCGCTCGTCGTCCGCGAAATGCCGCATGCGGATCGATGAGGTTCTCGAGGCTGAGACACTGGTCGATGAAGTCCTCGACCTTGTTGATGCCGATGCGCGCGACGTGACGGCGCACGCGCGAGCCGTGGTTCGCCATCTTGTCGATCCAGCGGCGATTCGGATCGTAGTTCTTCGGCCGCTGGCCGGGGTTCGTGGTGCGACCGCCGGTGTCGAGATCGGTGGAGCGGAAGCAGAAGTTGTTCTTGAAGAAGTCGACGTGCCCGTAGACGTGGGCCATGACGAGCTTCTGATCCGTCAGCGAGTTTCCCTCGAGGAGGTACGCGTAGGACGGGTTGTTGTTGATGACCATCTCGTAGATCTTCGAGAGGCCGTACTCGTAGCTCTTGGCGAGCCGCTCGTACTCCATGCCGTAGCGCCAGTGCGGATAGCGGTTCGGGAAGCCCGAATAAGCCGCGATCTCGTTCATCTGGTCGTAGGTGAGGATCTCGTACACGGTCGGGAAGAAATCGAGGCCGGCCTCGGCTGCGATCTTCTCGATGCGCTCCTGCTCCCTCGCGAGATAGGCGGGGAGCGCGGTCTTCAGCGCGAACTCGCTCATGCCGAAAGAGTAGCGGATTCCGGCGGCGGTTGGTGCTCCTTCACGACCACGAGCAGGAGCACCGCCGCACAGGCGGCGCACGCCGCGCTGACGCCGAAAGCCAGCGCGACATGCCGAGCATAGAGCGCGCCGAACAGCAGATTCGCGGGCAGCACGGCGAGGCCGGTGACGGCATGCATGGCGCCGAAAGCGCGGCCGCGCATCGACGGCGGCGCTTGCTCGGCGAGGAGCGCGCGCTCGCTTCCCTCGGCGAGCCCGTAGTACGCGCCATACGCGATCACGAGCAGCGCGAACGCGAGCGGCGTCGTGACGAACGGCGCCGCGCCGTAGAACGCTGCGTAGAGGAACCAGCCGACGACGAGCGTGCGCTTGCGACCCACGCGATCGGCGAGCCATCCGCCGGGCATGTTGCTCGCCGCCTTCGCGCCCGACAGCGCAAGCCACAGCAGCGGCGCCCACGCCGCGGACATCCCGAGCTCGACAGCCCGCAGCAGCAAGAACGAATCCGCGCTCGCCCCGAGCGTGAACAACCCGAGCACGAGCAAATACCGATGCACCGCGTTGGGCAAAGCCTCCCCCGCTCCCGCGTTCGCGCCCGCGTTCGCCTTCGCGTCCGCGCTCGCGCTCGCGTCCTCGCTCGCGTCCGCGTTCTCGCTCTCCTTCACCCCCACCACCAACACGAGACACGACACGATGCCCGGCACCACCGCGAGCGCGATCACCCATCGCAACGGCAGCTCGAACGCCCGCAACAACGTGAACGCCACGATCGGCCCCGCCACCGATCCCGCGTTGTCCATCATGCGGTGGAACGCAAACGCCGTAGCCAGCGCCTCGGTCGGCACCGACTGCGCGAGGAGCGCATCACGTGGCACACCGCGCACCCCTTTGCCGATGCGATCGAGCGACCGCAGCACGATGACGTGCCACCCCGCCGTCGCCACCGCCACGAGCGGCCGCGCCAACGTCGCGAGCGCATAGCCGCTGAAGATGAGCGGCTTCTTCTTCCCGGCGCGATCGACGATCGGCCCGATGCGCCACTTCACGAGCGCGCTCACCGCCTCCGCGATGCCTTCCATCGCGCCGAGCCAGATCGCCGTGCCGCCGAACGACAGGAGAAGCGCCGGCAGCAGCGGATAGATCATCTCGCTCGCCACGTCGGTGAAGAACGAGACCCACCCGAGGGTGCGAACGATGGGCGGGACTCGATACGGCGTGGTCATGTCTCGAGACGCGGCGCCATCCTAGCGAACACGTGCCGATGGCGCGTACGATCGCCTCATGACGACGGGCGACGACAGCGGTCCTCGCGAGGTGCGCGAGGTGCGCGAGGTGCGCGAGGTGCGCGAGGTGCGCGAGATGCCTCGGATGAACCGTGTCCTCCTGCTCTACGGCGTGCTCCCGCTGATCGCCGCCACGTCGGTGTGGCTCTGGATCCACCATCAGCGCGCCATCGTGCGTGAGCGCGGCGTCAGCTCCTGCATCGCATCACGTCAGGATGCGGCCTGGTGCGAGGAGGCGGCCGCGAAGAACCACGACCGCTGCATGGACCTCACGTTCCGCCCGGGGACGAGGACCTCGAGCGAGTCCTTCGACGATCGGGGCTACGTCGAGTGCCTGGGCATGGGCGCGGACGCGTACTGGAAGCTGAGCAGCGAACGGGCTGCCTTGAAACGGCCGGGACCGCGGCTCCCGTGAAGAGACGTTCACGCCGGCGCGCTCGACCGAAGCAAGTGCCAGGAAACTAGGCACTTCGTCGACACGAAGCGCGGCATCGAGGTTGCAAGCCACGGCCTCGATGCTCGTCTCCCGCGTCCTGCCCGCCGTCCTCGCCGCCCTCGCTCTGTCCACGGTCGCCTGCGGGCGCGTCCACGTCGACGATGCGCGCGGCCCCGACGGCAGCAACGAGTGGAAGAGCATCTCGTGCCGTCACATGGACAAGCGCTGCTTCCGCACCGCCGCGGAGCTCTGTCCGAACGGCTACTACTTCGCGCGCGGCGCCGGTGCCGTCGCCGCCCCGGCTGCCGCGCCCGCTTCCGAGGACACCGGCGAGGAAGGCGCGGTCAGGTCCGATCCGCACGCGGCCGCTCCCCCTCCGCGCGCCGGCGTCAACGCCAAGACGCTGCCGCCGCAGGAGCGCTGGGGCTCCAGCATGTACTCGCGCCGCGGCGGCACCATCCTCGTCCAATGCGCCGAAGCGCGGACGACCGCCAGCCGCTGATTTCTCCGAACCTTCGAGCTCGGCCGGTGTTTAACGTCTCGAAGGCCGAGACGTGGAATCCGACGAAATCCTCCTGCAGCGCGTTCGGACCGGCGATCTCGCCGCGTTCGATGC
>JAXDMI010001121.1:0-10485 GCA_034666145.1 Myxococcales bacterium
GCGTTCGCGGCCTTCGGCGCGGCCGCGGGTCTCTTCGCGATCCTGTCCCTCGGCGGGTTCCGCGCCGCGGCCCGTGAGGTCTCTCCTCTCACACCGATGATCGCGACGGCTGCGGTCGGCGCGATCGTCGGCGTGATGCTGCGTCGCTGGCGGCGACTCCACAGTCCGCTTCTCGCACGCGAGGCCGTGATCCTGTGGGTGGCGATCATCAGCGCGCTCGCCGGGGCGACGAGCGGCGGAGTCATCGGCCTCGTCACGTGGGGCATCGACGGATTCGGACGCTTCGCGCTCGGCGGCGCGGTGGTGGGCCTCGTCTTCGTGCCCTCGGTCCTCGTGGTGTTCGACGCCGCGCGACGCGCAGGTCGCGGCCGCCACGGGTCGCTCGTCGCCGCCACCGATCGACGGACCGTGCTGTCGACGATCCTCGCCGGCATCGCCTTCGCGGGAGCGACGCAGATCCCCGCGGTCCTCTCCGCCAACACTTCGAACGAGCTCGACCCCATTCTCCAGGTCGCGCTCTCGGTCGGCGTATGTCTCGGCGCCACCGTCGCCATCGTGGTCCTCCAGCGGCGCGATCGCAGCGCGCGCGCTGCGCTGGAGGCCTTCGCGAAGGACTCCGCGTGGCTCGATCGCATCGACGACGCGGAGGTATTGCCGCCCGCCGCGGTCGATCTCGGAGTGGGCGCCGAGCAATGGACCCGCACGAACGACGCCAACTACCGGCTCAGCGGACGCAAGGACGTCCTCGTCAAAGGCTCGATCGTCGACGCCACCGCAGCGTTCGACGAATGCGCGCTTCGCCGCCATCACTCGCTCATCGTGGCCGCGTGCGGCCTCACCGCCGTTTCGGTGTCGTTCGCCCTTCGCCTGTCGGTGTTCCTATGATGCCCGCGAACGTTCCCGAGAAGTGGAAGTGGCTCTTCCTACCGCTCCGTCGCACGATGCGCTGGCGGCTCGAGGTCACGTTGGGCGTCGTCCTCAGCGGCGCGGCGATGGTGGCTCTGTCGACCGTGATCCCCGCCGATCCGTCGAAGGTCGCAGCGAAGACGTACGCCATTCCGATGGTGTCCAGCGCCGTCGATCCGCGAGGCGAAGCCGACCTGCGCGCCGAGCTGCCGCCGGCGCCGAAGGTCCCGCCCGTGTTCGCCGCTGCCGTCGGTCGCGGCGATCTCACCACGATGACCTCGCTCTACACCGCGGGCATGGCACTCGACGGCATGCTCTCCGTCGCTGCGGAGTCGGGGGACATCGCCGTCGCGCAGTGGCTGCTCGCTCACGACGCGGACGTGCACGAGGACGAGGGCACCATCGACGCCCCCGTCTTGCTTGCCGACGAGCACCCCGACATGGTGGCCTTCCTTCTCCAGCACGGAGCCGTCGAGACGTCGCTCGTGAACGCAGCGCAAGCCGGCGCAAAGGCCGCCGTCCTCCGACTTCTCGCCGCACACGCATCCGTCAAAGGGTCCGACCCTTCGCCCCTCTACGCAGGCGTATCGTCGACGAGGGCCTCGGCCGAGAACAAGGAGCTCATCATCGAGAAGCTCCTCGCTGCGGGCGCCGATCCGAACGCCGACGAGGGTGAGAGCGCGCTCAGCGCTGCCGTGCGGACGTGCGACACATCGACCGACGGTCGCCCCGATCCGAGCGACTGCCTGAAGCTAATGAAGCAACTTCTGAAGCATGGCGCACGGACGAAGGGCGACACGCTCCTCGCCGCCCTCGCGATCGACGAGTCAGCGGGGCGCGACACCGTCCTCGATACCGTGCTCGCGGCGCGCATCGAGCCGGGCGCGACCGCCGTCGCGCTCGCGCAGACGTGGAATCCGCCGCCGCGAGCCGTGAAGCTGCTCATCGCCAAGCACGTCGACTGGGCCTGGCACGACGGCGAAGACGATGCCGCCCTGCCGCTGCTCGCAGCGGTCCAGCGCGGCGATCGCGATTACGTCCGAACGCTCCTCGATGCCGGCGCTCCCGCCGACGTGCACTTCAAGGACGGTACGTCACCGCTCGGCGAGGCCATCGGCGGCGCCGCGTCCGGAGGCAGCAACGAGTATGCGCGCATCGTCGAGCTGCTCGTCAGCCGCGGCGTCGACGTGAATCGCCGGCTGCCCGACGGACGAACGCCGCTCTTCGCCGCCGCCGAGTCCGGCGAGCTCCGCGTCATCAACGCGCTCCTCCAGCGAGGCGCGCGCGTGAATGACATCGTCCTCGACGACACCGCCCTCGATGCTGCCGAACAGAACGGCCATCAACCTGCCGCGCGCGTCCTCCACGCGCACGGTGCGCGACGCGCGCCGAAGCACGCGAGCCCGCGCATGGGCGACAGCGAGTAGAGAGCGACCTAGCGGATGCGCGCGCGAAGGCGCTCGGCGCGGCGATTCCACATCGGCGCGACGAGCACGCTGCCCGCGAAGAGGAAGAGCAGCGGGAACGTGACCGCGCTGAAGAGCCGCTCCGTGAGCGACGACGCGCGGAGCAGCGAGAGCGCAAAGCCCATCAGCACGCTGCACGGGACACCGTAGAGCACCGACAGCGAGACGACGCGAGTGAGCGAGAGCCGCACGTGCTTCTCCGGGCGCAACCAGAGAAAGGGCCACCAGCTCCAATCGCGATCGGTGATCTCGTTCACCGTCTCCTCGAGCGCATCCAGCTCCATGCTTCCAAGAGAGCATTAACGCCTCGATCAGCAAGCGCGAGCAGCGACGATTCGAGGCGATTCGCCCCGTCCTCGGTCGTTCCGGTCTCCCCGCACCTCACCTCACCTCACGTGAGCGCGAGCGGCGGTAGCTCGAGCGTGACGGACGACGCGTCGAACGCCGAGAGGACGTAGCCCGTCTTCCAGAGCGCACGCAGCGCGGTCACGGGATTCGTGCGCTCGCTGCGCGTCCGCGGACCGGTGGACCAGAGCGAATCGACGAGCGCAGCGTGCGCGAGGTCCCTCACGAGGAGAGGACGCTCAGGGAAGCGCGTACGAGCCGCTTCTTCGACTTCGCGTTCGACACGTCGTGCGCGTTCGCGAACGTTCGGCGCGGTGACGGTTTCCTGCGCGAACCGGAGCGGCTCGACGAGCAGCGCGCCGATGGTCGCCCGATCGCCATCGAAGAAGCGCCAGCGCACCCGCGCTCCGATGGAGATGCCCCATGGCGCGAGCGAAGACCGGAGCTCGTCGATCGCGGACTCCGCGGCGACGACGCCTTCGACATCGGAGGCGAGAGCGATCGCGGCATCGAGGCGCTCCGAGGGCTCGCTGTCGCGCCATCGTTTGCGATCGAGCCACGCCGCCGGCCCGATGCGCGCCCAGAGGTCCATCAACCCCGCGTCGGGATCGGGCCGTGAGAGCCTCCGCCATTCGCGCTCGAGCTCGGTCATCTGCGAGGTGACCACGCCGTCATTTGCCGCAAACGCCGCCGCGCGCAGCGACTCGATGCGGCCCACGCACTGGGCGACAGCGCGCGCTCGCGCCTCGGCGAACGGTCGCCGCGCGACCGCGTGGTGCTCACGCTCTCGCGCGCAGCGCTCGAGATCCGGACGCGCCGGGCGAAGGACACACTCTACGAGGTCCACCCACGAATCGCTGCGCATGCCGTGCTCCTCGGATCGAGGCTAGCACCGGGCGAGCTCTCTCGTGGCGGCCGGCACCGACATCTGCCAGGCTGGCTTTCGCGTGCTCACCGCGACCGATCCCAACGATGCGCTCCGGCTCTGCGAGGACCATCCCGACAAGATCGATCTCATGGTGACCGACGTGGTCATGCCGCAGATGAGTGGCCGCGCGCTCGCCGACCGAGCGCTGGCCCTGCGCGGAGATCTGCGTGTCCTCTACATGTCCGGGTACACGAACGACATCGTGCTCGACCACGGCGTGCGCGAGGGCATCTCGTTCTTGCAGAAGCCGATCTCGGTCGACGCGCTCCTTCGCCGCGTCCACGCCCTCCTCGACGAAGCGATCCAGAACGCGGCGTGATCGACGGAATGCTCCGGCCTGCGCGAGCGTTCGACGCGACCATGCCACCGACCATGTCACCGAGCATGTCCCGACCCTGCACGCGACGGCAGATGCTCCTCGGCACACTCGCGACGTTCGGCGCGCTCGCGACCGCGTGCAGCTCCGCGCGCGTCGTCACGCCCGCCGACGGTGCAGAGCGATCCGGCGGTGAGCGCGCGTTGGACGCGATCGAGGCGAAGATCGGCGGACGCGTCGGCGTCTTCGCTCTCGATACCGGCAACGGCCGCCAGCTCGGTCACCGGCCCGACGAGCGCTTCGCCATGGCATCGACCTTCAAGTGGGTGCTCGCGGCCGCCGTCCTCGCGCGCGTCGATCGCGCGGAGCTCTCGCTGGCGGACCGCGTGCCCTACGGAACGACCGATCTGCTCGAGTACGCGCCCGTCGCGCGCGATCACGTCGGCGAAGGCGGGCTGAGTCTCGATGCTCTCGGACGTGCCGCGGTCACGGTGAGCGACAACACCGCGGCGAACCTGCTGCTCGCGAAGATCGGCGGGCCCGCGGGCTTCACGCAGTTCGTCCGCGCGCGCGGCGACGTCGTGACCCGCCTCGACCGCGACGAGCCGACCCTCAACCTCAACGAGCCAAACGACCCGCGCGACACCACCTCGCCGCGCGCGATGGTGGGCCTCTTGCGCGCGATCCTCTGCGGCGACGTCCTCTCGGCCGCCAGCCGCCAGCACCTCCTCGGTTGGATGCGCGCCTGCGAGACGGGCAAGGAACGCCTACGCGCGGGCCTGCCTCCGGAGTGGATCGTCGGCGACAAGACCGGCACCGCCCTGCACGGCGCGCTCAATGACGTCGCCATCGTCGAGCCGCCAGGCCGCGCTCCGATCCTCGTCGCGGCGTACCTGAGCGACGGATCCGCCGGCGAGGCTTCGCTCCTCGGGGCGCAGGCAGAGATCGGGCGGCTGGTCGCGCGGGAGCTCTGACCACAGCGCACGCGAAAACTGTGGCTCGCTATACGACGCTGCCCGGTCGATAGTGGCGGATGCCGAGTCGGGGAGCATCACCGGTCAGCGAGAACAGCGAGGAGGCACGCGCCTTCCTCCAAGCCAGGGTGGCGCTGTTCTGGAAGGTGATGTTCTGCATCAGCGTGCTCAGCAGCGGCATGGGCGCAGTAGGAGCGATCGCGAAGCCAGGCGTCGACTTCCTCGTCGTCCTTGCTTCGACGGCGCAGAGCGGCACGTTCTGGTGGCTCTGCCGGCGCGGGCGACGGTCGCTTCGCTTCTCGCGCGCGATGGAGGCCGGCGGTCTGCTCATCAACTTGACCGGAGGTGCCGTGCTGGGACGCTACCTCCTGGCGGGATTCAGCCGCGATCATTCGCTCGTGACCTCCGAGGGAGTGCTCATGGCGGATGCCTATGTGTCGATGCTGCTCATCGGCGGAACCGCGCTGATGGTCGTCATTCGCGCAGCGCTGATCCCTTCTCCACCTCGTCGCACGATCGTCGTCAGTGCCATGGTCGGTGTCCCGATGCTCGTAGCGTCCACCGTCCTCGTTCCGACCTCGAGCGGCGGGATCACGTGGCGCGCGGTCGACTCGGCCGCATATCCCTGGCTCCCCGCCACCGCCGCCATGATGTGGGGCTTCGTGATCATCACGTGCACGGTCATCTCCTGGGTCATCTACGGACTACGCGTCGAGGTGCGGGAGGCGCGCAGGCTCGGCCAGTACGTGCTCGAACGGAAGATCGGCGAAGGCGGAATGGGCGAGGTCTACCGCGCACGTCACGGCATGATGCGACGACCCTCGGCGCTCAAGCTGCTGCGCGGCGATCGCGCCGGCGAGATCGATCTCCAGCGCTTCGAGCGCGAGGTGCAGCTCACAGCACGTCTCACGCATCCCAATACCATCACCATCTTCGATTACGGGCGAACGCACGACGGCGTCTTCTATTACGCGATGGAGCTTCTCGACGGCGCCAACCTGCAGCGCATCGTCTCGGTCGGTGGCGCGCAGGCGGCGGGCCGCGTCGTGCGCATCCTCGCGATGGCGTGCGGCGCGCTCAGCGAGGCTCACGCCATCGGCTTGATCCATCGCGACATCAAGCCCGCCAACATCATGCTGTGCACGCAAGGCGGCGAGCGCGACGTCGTGAAGCTGCTGGATTTCGGCCTCGTGAAGGAGCTCGAGGTCGATCGCGGAATCGAGCTCACGGGCGCCGGCACGCTGACCGGCACTCCTCAATACATGGCTCCGGAGTCGATCCTCGAGCCGGAGTCGGTCGACGTCCGCACGGACATCTATGCGCTCGGCGCAGTCGCGTACTTTCTGCTCGCGGGCAGCGCGGTCTTCGAAGGCAAGTCGATCGTGGAGGTCTGCAGCCAGCACCTGCACCAGAAGCCGGCGCCCTTCGCGACACACGGGGTCACGATCTCTGCCGAGCTCGAGGCGCTCGTCTTCGCCTGTCTCGAAAAAGAAGCCGACCACCGCCCGCAGAGTGCCGCCGACCTGCGGCGCCGCCTCGAAGCGTGCGTGGTCGAGCCGTGGGACAGCGGGAACGCGCGGAGCTGGTGGCTCGAGCATCAACCCGAGCTCGACAGTGACGCCGCCGCAAGCACGGATGAGTCGAGAAGCATCGCCGTCGATCCGGATATGCGCGGCGGAATGGAGATATCTTGACGCTGGGTGGGGGGCGAGACCGTGGACGCGAAGAAGCAGCCGGATGGCAGTCTCGAGGCCCCGTTCCGCGCGGTCATCGAGGCTTCACCGATCCCGTTCGCCATCAACGACGAGCATCAGAACATCACGTACGTGAACCCGGAGTTCGTCCGGACGTTCGGGTACACGCTCGAAGACATCCCGACGCTCGGCGACTGGTGGCCGCTCGCCTACCCGGACGAAGCGTACCGCGCGCGCGTGACGGCGAGCTGGCTCGAACGCCTCGGCGAGGCGAAGCGCACGGGCGGCGCGTTCGAACCGATGGACATCGTGATACGCGCGAAGGACGGCTCGCTTCGCAATGTCGTCGCCTACGCGGCCCCGCTCGGCGAAGAGCTCTCGGGCACGCACCTCGTCGTTCTCTATGACGTGACGAAGCAACGACGCCTCGCCGAGGAGCAGCGCATGCTCCAAGAGCAGCTCGTCCAGGCGCAGCGACTCGAGTCCGTCGGACGGCTCGCCGGCGGCGTCGCCCACGACTTCAACAACATGCTCGGCGTGATCCTCGGTCGGACCGAGCTCGCGCTGAAGGGCCTCGCGCCCTCCGATGGGAACCACGCCCACCTCCTCGAGATCCGAGACGCCGCGCAGCGCTCTGCAGACCTCACGCGCCAGCTGCTCGCGTACGCGCGGAGGCAGATGGTGGCGCCGCACGTCATCGACCCAAACGAGGCCATCGAGGCCTCGATGCGCATGTTGAAGCTCCTCGTCGGCGAGAGCATCACGCTCCGATGGGCGCCAGGGTTCGACGTCTGGCGCGTGAAGGTCGATCCCAGCCAGCTCGATCAGATCCTCACGAACCTCTGCGCAAACGCGCGTGACGCGGTCGGCGACGGAGGATCGGTCACGATCCGCACGGGCAACATGACCGTGCGTGATGACGCCCTCGCGGTGCGCGACGGTCTGACGCCCGGCGACTACGCGTCGATCGAGGTGGCGGACGACGGCGCTGGGATCGACGCGAGCGTCCTGCCTCACGTCTTCGAACCGTTCTTCACGACGAAGCCGAGCGGACACGGCAGCGGCCTCGGACTGGCGACCATCTACGGCATCGCGCGCCAGAATGAAGGTGGGGTGCTCGTCGAATCGACGTTGGGCCATGGCTCGAAGTTCACGGTCCTCCTGCCTCGCCACGTCGGCGACGCCGACCGCGCAGGCGCAGCTGCGCAACGCGGGTCTCCGCTTCGCGGCAGCGAGACGCTGCTCCTCGTGGAAGACGAGCCCGCCATGTTGAGCCTCGTCGCCGTGATGCTGCAGGGCATGGGCTACCGCGTCCTCACCGCGTGCTCGGCGATGGATGCGATGCGCGTCGCTGCGGACCACAGAGGAGACATCGATCTCCTCGTCACGGACCTCGTGATGCCCGGGATGAACGGCCGGGACCTCGCCGAACGCCTGCTCGCGGCTCGGCCGAGCTTGCGGCGGGTCTTCATCTCGGGGTATCCCGACGAGGCGAGCTCCGTGCACCACGCTATCCGCACCGGAGCCCGTTTCCTCGCCAAGCCCTTCAGCCTCGACGATCTCGCCACGACGGTACGCGCCGCACTGGGCGACGAGGGATGATCGGCCGCAACCGAAACCGCCTGCGCTTCATCGGAGCCATCCATGTCAAAGACCATCCTCGTCGTCGGATTCGGACCTGGCATTTCCACCGCGGTCGCCGAGAAGTTCGGCTCCTCCGGCTTCAAGGTTGCGCTCGTCGCGCGCAATGAAGAGCGCCTGGCCGCGGGCGTGAAGGCACTGAAGGCGAAGAGCATCGAAGCGGCGGCGTTCACGGCCGACGCCGGTGACCCCACGTCGATCCGCGCAGCCGTGAAGAAGGCGCATGATGCGCTCGGGCCGATCACCGTGATCCACTGGAACGCCTACGGCGGTGCCGAGGCGGGCGATGTGCTGGCCGTGGACGCGGCCACGACGCTTCGGAGCGTCTTCGATGTCGCCGTCGTCGGGCTCGTCGCCACCGTGCAGGAGGCCCTTCCGGATCTGAAGAGCACGAAAGAGGGAGCGGTCCTCGTCACGAACGGCGCGTTCGGCGACGTCCATCCGCAGGTCGACGAGTTCGCCGCGAATGGGAAGTTCATGGGCCTCGCCCTCGGCAACGCCGCGAAGCACAAGCTCGTCGGCCTGCTGTCGGCGCGGCTGAAGGCCGACGGCGTCTACGTCGGTGAGGTCGTGGTCGCCGGCACGGTCAAGGGCTCCGCGTGGGACCAGGGCGAGGCGAGCCTCGAGAGCACGGCGATCGCCACCAAGTTCTGGGACCTCTATCAGGGCCGCGGCGAAATCCGAGCGCGCGTGGGCTGATCCGCCCCGCGCGCCGCGAAACACGACGCCGGAGTCGCGTGGACACCCGTCGCTACGTCACGTAGCTTTCGGCGAATGTCTGCCTTCAGCCCTGCGATCCGCGACTTCCTGGCCGCCTCTGACGACGCGCGACGGCTCGGGCCCTATCGCTGCAAGGACCTCCTCGACAAGGCCGGCACGGCGCCGGTGTTCCGCGCCGTGGAGGAGCACGCAGGGCTCAGCCTTCGCGAGGTCGCGGTCAAGGTGTTCGACATCAGCCGCAACGCCAAGGGAGCGGCAGATGCCGACGACTGGCAAGCGCGCGTCGTCGACGAGGCGCGCTCGCTCTGTCGCGTCCAGCACCCGAACGTCATCCGCTTCCACACGCTCTCGACCGACGCGAAACGCGGCCTCATGGGCCTCGTCATGGAGTTCGCCGAGGGCATCAGCGTCGACAAGCAGCTCGAAGCGGTGCCTCCGGGGGACCCACGTCGCGTCGCGCTCGCGGTGGAGATCGGGATCAACATCGCCTCTGCGCTCGCAGCGGCCCATGAAGCGGGCGTCGTCCACTGCAACGTGAAGCCGTCGAACATCATGTTCACGGACGGGACGCACAAGCTGATCAACTTCGGCATCGCGGCGACGGCGCGCTCCACGGTCTATCCCGGCGAGCGCGCCGGGCTCGCGCTCGACGACCTCCCGCCCGATTCGATCGGACGAAGGGCGTCGACGCTCGACACGTCGGGCGACGACTCGGACGCGCCGATCACGGGGACCATCGGGTACATCGATCCGATCTGCCTTCGCACGCTCACTCCGCCGAGCTCCTCGAGCGATCTCTACTCGCTCGGTGCGACGCTCTATCAGTGCCTCACGGGTGACGTCCCCGCGGCCGCAGCCTCCAAGAAGAGCGGCGGCAAGACCGTCGACTCGGGCGTGCTCGTCGGTACCACGCCGGCGGTGCCCGTTGCCGAGCTGGCGCCTTCGACGCCGCCGGAGCTCGCGAAGCTCGTCGACTCGATGGTGGCCGCGAAGCGCGAGGACCGCCCGCGCTCCGCCGACATCGTGCGTCACTCGCTGGAGCGCATTCGCAGCGCGCTCGCGGGTCACGAGCGCGCGCTGCCCACCGAGGAGCGCGGCCCGTTCCCCGGTCTCGACAAGTACGAGGCCGACGATCGCGACGTGTTCTTCGGTCGCTCCGCGGAGATCGCCGGCATCATCGAGCTGCTGCGCACGCGCGGCCTCGTCGGCATCGTCGGGCTCTCAGGCACCGGAAAGAGCAGCCTCACGCGCGCCGGCATGGTGCCGGCCCTCGAGGAAGGCGCGCTCGGCGGATGGCCTCCGAAGTACCGGAGCGTGATCGTCACGCCGGGCAAGGACCTGATGGCCGCCCTCGACGCGGCGCTCTCGAAGGTGCTCGGCAAGAAGCTCGCAGAGCATCCCGAGGCCGTCGCGCAGCAGCTCGCGGCCTACGTGGACGCGAAGGCCGAGGGCATCGTGATCCTCGTCGACCAGCTCGAGGAGATCGTCACGCTCC
>JAXDMI010001122.1:0-5492 GCA_034666145.1 Myxococcales bacterium
ACGCGACGGCCGGCTCGGGCTCGTCGTCCTCGAAGAGCGGCGCCGCGAAGAGCGCCAAGACCGAGGTCGCCGCCGCCGAAGCGCCGAAGAGCGAAGAGCCCGCCGCGGTCGAAGAGGCGCCGGCGCCGGCTCCGGTCGCTGCACCGCCGCCCGCGAAGAAGGGCAAGACCGGCGGCAAGGGCGCGAAGAAGAAGAAGTAACGCCCGTGCGTTACGTGTAGCACTCACGCAAACGGCTCACGCAAACGCCGTTGCGCGAGCGCGCAGAGTGTTGAACCGGTTGAATATCGGCGGCCCGCAGCAATGCCGCGCATTCCGATGCTCAACCTGTTCAGCACTCTGCCGCTCAGTCGACGCTGCCGAGGCTACTCACCTGCGTACGCGTTCCGTCGGCGCGGAAGCGTGCGAGGTCGAGATGGAAGTGGTTCTTGTGGTGCGCGTCGAAGAACGGCGTGAGCACGTGCGAGAACACGTCTTCGTCGTTCGCGCGTCGTGAGACGGCGCGCAGGAACGATGCGGCGGGCTTCACCGGCGGGGCGTCGCCGATGTCGAAGTCGCGGAGCACCTCGATGCTCTTGCCGTTCTTCAGCGCGAAGCTGCCGATGTCGATCGCGTTGGCGTAGCTGTGCTCGCTGACCCAGCCCGGATACGCGGCCATCTCGCGGCAGTTGTACGTGCCGAGCTGATCGATGCGCACCACGGGCGAGCCGAGGAGCTCCACCGCCTCCTTCTGGAGGATGCGTTCGAACGAGGCGAGCGCGAGGGCCATGCCGCACGTGAGGAGCGGCGCGGCGTTGTACGCGATGTTGCCCGGACCGCGCAGGTACGTGACGACCTGCGGTGCGCCGCAGGTGATCTTGGCCTTCGCGCGGCCTGCGACGTGGACCGGAAGGCTCGCGAGCTTGAACTTCACGCCGGCGGCAGTGAGCTCGGATTCGCAGTCGGTGTACGGGTCGGGTGGGCCGATGATGAGGTCGTCGTCGGGATCGAGGTTGGCGTAGGAGCCGGGGCGGCGGACGGGCGGGGCGGGAGCGGGAGCGGGGGCGAGAGCGGGCGTGGGAGCGGGAGCGAGAGCGGGCGCGGGAGCGAGAGCGGGGGCGGGCGCGCGTGGGGAGGCGGAGCACGCGAGGAGCAGGAGGAGCGTGAGTGGGATCGCGCGCGGCGCTGACCTCATGTCTCTACGATAGCGCTCGGGAACAGGAGCGACAGGCACGTGACGCAGCCTTCGGCCTTGGCGAACTCGGAGAGGTCGACGGCGTCGACTTCGAAGCCGCGCGCGCGAACCAGATCGAGGGTGCGCGGATGCGCGGCGCCCATCAGGACACGCTCTCCGACGAGCGCGACGTTGGCGGCATCCGGTTCGCCGTCGGCCACGTGAAGTACCTCGAAACCAGCCAGATCGCGCGCATCGAGCCAGCGTGGGCTCACGAGCAGCGTGCCGTCGGGGAGCGCCGTGCATGCCGTCTTGAGATGCAAGCAGCCGTCGACCGCCACGGTGCGCACCTCGTAGCCGAACGGGGCCGTGATGCGACGGAGCGCATCGACGCCCGCGCGATTGGTGCGCGCCGTCGCGCCCACGAAGAGCGTGCGACCGACCCGGAGGACGTCGCCGCCCTCCAGCGTGGCCGGCGCTTCGACGCGCGCGATCTCGGCGCGATGACGGCGTAGCTCCGGCTCGATCCCGCGAGGCTCGTCACGTCGCGAAGGCGCGCCCATCGACGTGAGGATGGCGATCTCGTCGAGCACCACCGCGGTGTCCTCGACGAAGACGGCATCGGCGTGGTCGAGGTTGGCGTCGAGCAGCACCACCTGCGCGCCGGCGCGCTCGAGCATGCGCCGGTACTCTTCGTGCTGCAGCGCCGCGAGATCGAGATCGATGGCGTGCACGTCGATGAAGGTACGAACCGCGTCGTTCATGCGCGGCGAAGGCACATGCGTGATGGCGACGAGACCCGATCCCGGCATGCCCTGACGATAGCAGCTCAGTGACAGACGTCGCCGTGCCAGTACCCGACGTCGTCTCCAGCAGGGTAACCACCGCTGACGTCGTTGCCGACCGGCATGCCCGCTCCGCCCTGCGGGATCACGCGCGGCACGCACGCACCGATGGTCACGTCCGCGGTCAGCTTGCCCGAGGCACGGTCCTCGATCGAGAACGACGTCACGTTCGAATCGGACACGGCGATGAGCTCTTGCGACGTACCGCTGTCGCGTCGAATCGCGCGTCGCGGGTTGCCGGCCACCGACAAGAGCGCCTGCTTGGAGAGCGAGGTGCGCGTCCATTCGATGAGCTGGACGCCGCCGCCGCTGATGCACGAATCGCCGCTGGAGGTCATCGCGCCGGAGAACGGGATTGCCATCAGGCCGTCGTCGAAGATGCGGAACGCCTTCTGGATCCGATCCTGATCCTCGGCGAGGACGCCGCCCACGATCTGCTCGTCGGTGCTCGCGTAGCGATTCGACGGCCCAAACGACGTGCGATCGAGGAGCTTCGGGGTCACGAGGTTCGAGACGTCGAAGAGCGAGACCTGGAGGTTTCCCCCGAGGTCGTTGCGATCGAGACCGAGCCCGATGAGGCGATCGCCGCGCGGCTCGAGGAAGTAGATCCAGCCCGGGAGCTCGAGCTGGCCCTGCTGCGCGGGATGGATGGGATCGCTGAAGTCGACGGTGAAGAGCGGATCGACGTGGTTGTTGGTGATGGCGTACGCGCGAGGGCCGTCGAAGCGGACCGTCTTGAGCGACTCCTGCTGCGGTAGCGTCAACAGAGCGTGACCGAGGTGAACGAGCGAGGAGGTGCTGTCGATGCGGAACGTGTCGATGTCGGGGAAGCCGTCGCCGTTGGGCAAGCGGCCGACGCCGCGCTGGCTGATCACGCGTAGGACGCCGGCGCTCTCGTCCATCTGCCAGCGGCTGGTGATCGGGCCCGGCGTCGTGATCTTCGCGCCCCATGCGAGGTGACCCGTTGGATCGGCGATGTCGACCACCTCGATGATGCCCTCGTCGGTGCCGTTGAGGCTCGCTGCGGCGCCGCCGACGTACAGCCGCGTCGCCGTGGCGACCACGCTTCGTTTCCACGCTGCCGTAAGCGCGGGATAGACGTTCTGCTGGGGGCTCGTGAACGACAGCTGATCGATCTGACGGATCGCGAGCGGATCGGCGATGTCGAACGACGTGAGTACGGTATGCGCTTCCGCCGCGCAGCCGTAGCACTGCGAGCTCTGGAACGTTGCGACGTAGAGCACGTTGCCGACGACACGCGAGTCGGCGATCTCACCCGGCACGGTGAGCGTGCGCAGTGTCTTGATCTTCGCAGGGTCGCTCACGTCGACGGCGGCGACGAGCGCGCTGGAGCTTGCGACGGGCGGCGCGGGCGTGAGGTCGGGGCGGCCTCCGACCGGTGCGCCCTGCGCATCGATACCGAAGTTCGACATGGTGAGGAGGACGTTGCCGCGACGGTACATCTCGAAGGGCTGGCCCGAGAGCGTCGTCGTGCCGAGGAGGCGCAGCGTGGCGGGCTGCGACGCGTCGACGACGGCGAGCGCCCCGCCGCGCGACATGGCGTAGACGTAGTTCTGGTCGTGATCGAGCTGCACGACGTCGGCCTCGCTGACGATCCGACTCGCGTCCGCGGGCGTGCTCGTGCCGGGCGTCTTTCCGGGTGCAGCTGCGTTGCCCGCGTTGGTCTGCGGAGGCGAGCCGTTGCCGCTACCGGAAGCGCTATCGAGCTCGAGGACCTTGCACGGCGTGTTGCAGCCCGTGACCGCGTAGAGCAGAGCGGCGGCAGCGAAGGCGTAGACCGTGACGGAGCGCATGGTGGTCCTGGTTCTCCCGGAAGCTCCTTCCGCAACGTCGGGACCACCGTTGATTTACGGGAAATAGAGGCAATTCCTGTGTGCGGGCACCGACAGCCGCGCCCGCATCTGTGCCATGGCACACCTACGCGCGGATGCGGCGGCGGCGCGCGATCAGCGCGAGCGCGGCGACGGCGAGCACGCCGCCCGCGAGGTCGCCGGGGCCTTCACGCGTCGTCGTGCAGCCCGCGCATCCGCCGCGCTTCGACTCCGAGGGCGGCGCGGTTGCGGTGGCAAAAGCGTCGTTGCCAGGAGCCGGAGCTTCGGCAGCCTTCTTGGGCCCCGTCCCGCCCTTGGTCATCGCGCGCTCTTCGTGGTCCGGCTTCGGCTCGGGCCGCGCCGACGCGATCGCGCACTCGGGGCATGCCTCACGCACGCGACGGGTGGCGTCGTCGGCCTTCGCGCGACCGGCGGTGCAGCGATCGCCGGGATCGAGCGCGCAGATCTTGTCGGCGGCGCGCCGGATCGAAGCGAGGGCCCGACACGCCGTCGCGCAGTCCGACGTCGAGAGCGCATCGTGCTGCTCGTCGAGGCTCTTCTCGAGGGTGGTCAGATCCTCCTTCGGAGCCTGCGTGACTTGCGCGTCCGCAGCGCCCGCGAACGACCCGATCGCGCCCCCGACGGCGATGGCGACGGCGATGGCGACGGCAGGATGCTTCGTGCGAGTCACGGGCCCGAACACATCATGCGGCCCGTCGCCGTGCAAGCCGGGTCCATCGCAACTTTTTCTCTCGCCGACACGGTAGGAGGAAAAAAGGTGCGTATCCCGGCGCTCCCTCCGCGCGCGAAAGCAGGCAAAACCCGCGGAACGACGTGACGGTCCGCCTCTTGCTCGAACGATCGACCACCATGGTTCCTTCTGCTTCCGGCCCGCAATCCGTCGTCCAGCGCACGAGCGATCGGCGGCGCGCCCACCGCGCGCGCCTCGGCGTGACGGTCACCATCACCGTCGCCGGAAAGCTCGTCGACGCACTGGGCATGGATGTCTCGCCGGGTGGGATGCGCGTCGTCGCGAGCGTGCCGGCGCGGATCGGACAAGAGGTGTCGCTCGTCTTCTTCCTCGACGGCGACATCGTCTCGGCAAAAGGCGTCGTGCAGTGGTGCGCCGAAGGGAAACGCGGCCTCGCGATGTTCGGTGTGCGCTTCACCGCGCTCGAGGAGGACGGACCGAGCCTCGTCGCGAGCTACTGCCACGCATCGCTCTCGCTTTCGTGAGACGACCGGCGCGCGCGGCACGGCGCGCGGCGCGTCACCGAGGAAGGGCGGTGACGCGTCGCGCGATCATGTCGACGAGGTCGCCCTGCGCGAATTGCAGATCGAGGACGTGCAGCCCGAGCTTGCCGATGCGGAAGCGTCGATCGCGTAGCTCGACGGGGCTCTGGCGCGAGTCACCGGCAGCGGGTGCGACCGAGGCTTCGAGCCATGCAAAGCCGTCGGGACCGCGAACGCAGCGTGCGCCGTAGAAATCACGCAAGAGGACGAACGGTGTCGTGACGTCGTCGATGCCGTGCATGAAGCCGCGCAGCTCGGGCCATACCGCGAAGTAGCTCCGCGAGAAGCGGTGCACGGCGGGAGCAGCGCGATCGATGATCGAGGGATCGACGCACACCGTCTCGTGTCCGGATGGAGGCGCCCAGCGATC
>JAXDMI010001123.1:0-17694 GCA_034666145.1 Myxococcales bacterium
CTCGATCACCTTCTCGGGCAGCAGCGACTACCTCCTCGTGCCGACCGGGTGCTCCGGCGGCGGCTGCGCGGAGATCGGCACCTACCGTCTCGACGCCGCGAGCAAGGTCCTCCTCCTCGAAAACGCACGCACCCACGAGGCGCGCTCGATCGCGCTCGAGGTGGTGAAGACGTCGGACGCGACGCCGTCGCTCGTCAAGAGCGTGAAGCCGCTCGATCTCGTCGATCCCGGCGATCAGCTCACCAAGAACGGACAAGAGACGACGACGGGCGGCGGGCAGCAGCTCGCCACCGGCGGCAACGCCACCACCGGCGCCGCCCAGCAGCTCCTCCAGCTCATCAAGGAGGCGATCATGAACGGTCAGCAGATGAAGCAGGACGACAAGGGCGGCCAGCCTCCGCAGGCCCCGCAGGCTGCGCAGGCCCCGCAGGCCCCGCAGCCGAGCCCCATGATGGCGGATCCGCAGCCCGATGCGATGGCCGCTCCGATGTCCGATTGCAAGCAAGGGATCCCGACGAAAGACACGTCGCTCGCCGAAGTCGCCGCTTACTTTGCCCGTTGCCCCAAAGGCCCCTGAGCAGAGCCCCTGAGCAGAGCCCCTGACCACGGCCTTCCGATCGCGACCACGCCGTGCTGTCATTCCAGGACACGTGGAAAAGACACTCAAGGATGCGCTTCGAGCGGTGAGCGAGCCGCCGGAGGCAGGGCCGACCGTCGGCTTCGTCGTCGAGGTGGTCTCCGGCCCCGACCAAGGCAAGCGCCTCACCGTCGCGAACACGCGGATGCTCGTAGGCACGAGCCCGATCTGCGATCTCGTGCTGACGGACGAGCGCGTCTCGCGCCGACACGTCGCGCTTTCCATCGTGGACAACACACTGCGTGTCGAGGACCTCGACTCGACGAACGGCACCGTCGCGAACGAGATGCGCATCGCGGGCGCCTATCTGCGCGGCGGCGAGACCGTCACCATCGGCAAGACGCTCCTCCTCGTGACGCTCGCGCCGGCGCAGGCGGGCGAGAAGATCGCGCGCGCCGTGAGCTTCGGCCGCGTGCTCGGCACGAGCCCGAAGATGCAGCGCGTGTATCAGTTCGCGCGGAAGATCGCGGCGTCCGACATCTCGTGCACGATCGAGGGCGAGACCGGCACCGGCAAGGAGCAGCTCGCCGAGGCGATCCACGACGAGAGCCCGCGCACGAAGGGACCCTTCATCGTCTTCGACTGCACGGCGCTGCCCGGCACGCTGATGGAGTCGGCGCTCTTCGGTCACGAGAAGGGCTCGTTCACGGGCGCTTCTGCGACGCGACGCGGCGTCTTCGAGCAAGCCGACGGCGGCACGCTGTTCATCGACGAGATCGGCGATCTCGACATCGCGCTGCAGCCCAAGCTGCTCCGCGCCATCCAGCGCGGCGAGACGCAGCGCGTCGGTGGGACGGGTTGGATGAAGAGCAACGTGCGCATCCTCGCCGCGACGCGTCGCGATCTCGATCGCGAGGTCCAGGAAGGGCGCTTCCGCGACGACCTCTTCTTCCGCCTCGCGGTCGCGCGCATCGAGCTGCCGCCGCTGCGTGAGCGCGGTGGCGACGTCGAGCTGCTCGCGCGTGCCTTCTGGGCTTCGCTCGGCCCGAGCGCGGGACCGTTCCCGCCCGAGTTCCTCGCGCGCTATCGGGGCCACACGTGGCCGGGCAACGTGCGCGAGCTCCTCAACACGGTGGTCCGCTGGCAAGCGCTCGGCGAGATGGGCCTCGGCGCGCAGATCAACGAGGACGCGCCCGAGTCACTCCGCGCGCCGCCGTCGGTGGCCAGTGTCGGTCCCAGCGGCGGTGACGATCTGATCGAGCGCCTCATTCGCGACGCGGTGCCCTTCTCGAAGGCCCGTCAGCTCGCGGCGTTGGATTTCGAGCGTCGCTACGTGACGCGGATCCTCGAGAGCTTCGCCGGCAACGTGACGAAGGCCGCGCAGGCCTCGGGCATCGGGCGCCGGTACTTCCACATGCTCCTCGCGAAGATCGAGGAGACGGAGAAGCCGTAGGGAACGGTTGGTTCCCAGGCGGAACTCGCTGTTCCGTGGCTTGGTGCGGCGCAGCGGGTCGCGGCGCGAAATAGGCCTATTTCATGGGCACACGGCAGTGACCGGTAAAGTGAGCCGCCTCGGCATTCGCATTGCAGCTCCTCGGTCGCGCGTTCGTTCGCGCCAACCGAAGGAGCCCACCGTGCACCGTTGCTTCCGCCTCTCGTCGTACGCCGTCTCGTCTCTCGCGCTCGTCGGCGCTCTCGTCGGATGTGGAGGAGCGGGCGAGGAGCAGCAGCCTGTCATGGGGCCGGCCCCGAGCGATCCCGTGGTCTACGACGCGTCGGCGGACACGAAGGCCGATGTCGGAATCGCGAAGTGGGGCTTCACGAGCGACCCCGACACGAGCACGACGGTGTTCCGCGGCTACGGCGAGCGGAACGAGCTCCTCGTGGAGGTCCGGCAGACGCTCGAGCGCCCCGATATGTACAACGAGCGCTTCACGATGACGATGAGCGGCGCGAAGGCGACGGGCTCGGAGAAGATCGAATACGCAGCGAAGGCGAGTGACGACGGCAAGGACACGGTCGTCACGATGACGGTCACCGAGAACACGTTCGACGAGGGCACCGTCGCCGCGCGCGTGCTCCTCCACATCGGCGCCGATGCGAAGGCGTCGACATCGGGCGCGATCACGAACGGCTCGGGCTCGCTCACCACGAAGAGCCATCCCCTCGATGGCCCGGCGCTCGTCACGCAGTGCAACGACACCGTGAACCGCTGCATGAACGAGCTGATCGACTCGCGCATCGCAGCGGCGGGCGCGGCCACGGACTGCTCGCTCACGCGTCGCGTCGGCTATCCGCTGGTGTCGACCATCGGCGGAGCGCTCGTCGGCGGGCTCATCACGCTGGAGACCGGCCCCGGCGCCATCGTGGGGGCCGCAGCAGGAGGCGCCGCGGGGTCCCTGGGCTTCGCAGTCGCGGGCCACCAGTGCGCATCGAGCCAGGCCGACGCGACGAAGGCGGCCGCCGACCTGCGAAAGTGCCAGCAGTCCGCGCAAGCATCGTGCGCGCAGCACTGATGGGATGAGACGTTCACGCCGGGCGCTCGGTCGGCGACAGCCGTCCTCCTCCGCGCGTGCTCCATCCTTCGCCGAGTAGCCACGTGCGAGGAGCGCGCGGTGGGAAGGGGCTGGGATCGGCGCCCACGCCGATGTCCCCAATCCAGCCGTTGAAGCGTCGGCCCGTGGATAGTGGATCGATCCAGATGCCCGGCAGCTCGAAGCCGTGCTTGCGCACGTTCTGGAGCACGTAAAGGAGGGCGCGTCGCACCTCGGTGGGCGTCGTGAGCTCGCGCGAGTGATAGCGGTCGCCCCAGACCTTTCCCCTGACGCGCTCGAGCAGCTTGTTGAGGCCCTTGGCGAACGCGATCACGAGGCCGCTGACGCCCGAGCGCATCGCTCGGGCGCCGTTCGATTCGACGATCAAATGCAGGTGATTCGACTGGATCGAGTAGTGCACGACCTGGAACTCGTCGCGGTATCGCCGCTCCCGTAGCTGGCGCTCGAGGATCCCGCGCAGCATGTCGTGGACGCGCTGGCTGCGGAAATTCGGCAGCCCCTTCCGCGCGCGAAGTGTGATGTGCGTCGGGTACCGCTTCTTGTGCACGGGGCGCGCGTGATGCGGGACGAAGGTCCGGTCCTTCGGCGCCTTCCGCGGTCGTCCCGCCCCCTCGCGTGCGCCACCCCAGGTTCGCTTCGCCGGACGCAAGGGCGCTTCCGCGATCGCCATCATTTCCAGCTGCACTGCACGAGACGCCATCTTGAATTCGAGCGATAGTAATGCTCTCCCCAAGCTCCGCAAGGGCCCCGCCTCACTTTTCGCGGGGTACAGACCGCGTAACCCCCCTGACAGTGGCGCTTATGCCCTGGAAGGAGACGGACATCGTGAAAGAGCGGGTTAAGTTTTTGCTCGAGTGGGAAACGCGCTGGGGTGCTGGAGAGGGCTTTCTGAATTTTTCGGCACTGTGCCGTGAGTTCGGGGTGAGCCGGCAGGTCGGCTACGATTGGCTCGGGCGCTACCGAGAGCAGCGCGATCTCCGCGCGGCGGAGACGCGGTCATGTCGGCCGCTGAGTAGCCCCACGAAGGTCTCCGACGAGCTCGAGGACTTCATCGTCTCGGCGCGCAAGCGGCACCCGACATGGGGGCCGAAGAAGCTTCGCGCGTGGATCGCGAGCAACAATCCGCAGGTCATGCTGCCGGCGACAAGCACGATCGGCGACATCCTTTCGCGTCGGGGAATGACACGGCGGAGGCTGCGCAAACGACGAGGCACCAAGGAAGCTCGTCAGCCGTTCGCCGACGTCACGGGGCCCAACGCGACGTGGTGCGTCGACTTCAAAGGGCACTTCGCGACGGCCGACGGACTGCGCTGCTACCCGCTCACGATCATCGACGGGCACTCGCGCTATCTGATCCGATGCGGGGGCGTACTCGACCCGGACGGCAGCGAGGTGCAGCGCATCTTCGACTCCGCGTTCAGGAGTTCGGGTTGCCTACAGCCATTCGATCGGACAACGGTCCTCCATTCGCTTCCGTCGGCGCAGGCGGGCTCAGCAAGCTCTCGGTATGGTGAATTCGACTCGGCATCCGCGACGAGCGCATCACCCATCGGGACGTCGTGGCCATGCGATTCGTGGACCTGCTTGCCACCCGGACGCCGTACTTCGCGGCGGCGGCGAGATTCGATGATCCGTTCGAGGGTTCCGTTCCCCCAGCGCATGCTTGGCTGCGGAACCACCACGCACAGGCATCGTTACCCGCGGACGTCGCCGCCCAGATGACGAGCGGCTGCGCGCACGCATCGTCGAAAGGCCAATGAGCGCGGACGGGGAGATGGTCGACTTCGGTCGTCGCGACGGCCCACTCGGAATGGTCGTCGACGTGGATCTCGACCGCCTTGTTGATCAAGTCTTTGTGGCGCCATCATGCTCAGCGCGCTTTCCAGAGCTCGTGAACCACATCCCGCAGTCAACGGCTGTGTCAGCCTGAGATAGCCGAACGTTTGCGACTGCGCCGGCGTGTCCCGGTGCCCTTAGACCTTCGGCTCCGCGAGCGCGGCGAGCAACGCGTGGGCGTCGACCGGCTTCACGAGATGACGCTCGAACCCGGCGCGGCGACTGTTTTCGCGATCTTCCTCTTGCCCATAGCCGGTCATCGCGATGAGGCGCGGGGTGGCTTCGCCGAGCCGCTCGCGCAACCGCGTCGCGAGCTCGTAGCCGTCCATCACGGGGAGACCGATATCGAGGATCGCCACGTTCGGCAGGAACGCGGCGGCAACCTCGAGCGCGCGGGGACCGTCATGGGCGGTGCGGACGTCATAGCCCACCGACGTGAGGTACTCGCCGAACAGCTCGGCCGCGTCGACATTGTCGTCGACGAGAAGCACGCGGACCGACGACCGTGCCGGAGCAACGCTCGCCGCGCTCGCACGCGGTGTCAGGACGTTCGTGGCCCCGCTCCGCGCTCGCGGAAGACGCAGCTCGAACGTGCTCCCGCGTCCAACGCCTTCGCTCATCGCGCGCACGCTGCCGCCATGCAGCTCGATGAGGCTCTTCACCAGAGCGAGGCCGAGCCCGAGCCCGCCCTCGGCGCGATCCGCCGAACGCGGACCCTGGAAGAACGTCTCGAAGAGGCGAGGGAGCTGTTCCGCAGCGATGCCCATCCCGTCGTCGGTCACGTCGACCACCAGGTCGTTGCCGTCGTGCGTCGCGCGCACGCCGATGCGTGCGGCGGCGCCGCTGTACTTGGCGGCGTTGGTCAGGAGGTTCGCCAACACCTGGCTGAGTCGAATGGGATCGGCGACGACGTCGAAGCCTTCGCGTGGCACGTCGACGGTCAGCTTCTGGGCCTTCTGCTCGAAGAGCGGGCTCGCGGTCTCGACCGCGCGCGCCACGACGTCAGCGAGGGGAATTCGCGTCTTCTTCAGCTCGATCTTGCCCTGCACGACGCGCGACACGTCGAGGAGATCGTCGACGAGGTGCACGAGATGCACCGCCTGACGCTCGATGATGTCTCGTTCGCGTTCCAGGTGCCCCGGCTCCTTCAGCTTCATGAGCTGCAGGGAGGTGAGGATCGGCGCGAGCGGATTTCGCAGCTCATGACCGAGCATCGCGAGGAACTCGTCCTTCGCGCGACCTGCCGCCTCGGCGTCGGCCAGGAGCCGCGAGCGCTCCAGATTGGTCTGCTCGAGCGCACGGCGCGCTCGCACCTGCTCGGTGACGTCGATCGCGATCGCCATCATCCCGAAGACCTCGCCGTCGGCATTGCGGGTCGGCTCGAGGTTGAACTTGAAATAGCGATCCTCGAGGGTACCGCCGGGGGTTGCGGCAAGCGGTACGAGCATCTCCTCGGTGACGAAGGGCTCTCCGAGCCGGTACACGCGGTCGAGGATCCCCGGCAACGCCGTGCCACGGAGCTCCGGGAACGCGTCGACGTACGCCATTCCGAGGACGTTCCGGCCGACCATTGCGCAATAGAGCGGATTCGCGATCTCGAAGACGTGATTCGGCCCACTCATCAGCGCGGTCGCGACGGGCGCCTGCAAGAGCAAGTTGCGCCGCTCGCTCACGTAACGAGCGCGCGCGCGCGCGCTTGCGGCGTGCTCGACGATCTGATCGAGAAAGCCCCGATACGCGTCGTCGAACGGAAGGCGCGGGTTGAGACCGAAGACGAACGCCTCCCGTGAGCCTTGAATGGGCAATACATAGGCCTCGGTCACGGGCTCGGGATAGAGAGCCGTCATGACCGCGTTCGGCAGCGTCACGCGTCCGCTCCGGCCGAGCGCGTCGCCGAGCGCTGTCGCGGTCGCCGTTGCCACTGCCGGGTCGACACCGACGGCGTGCGTGGCGGCGACGGCTTCGCAGGCGATGAAGAACGGAACGTCGCTGGCCGCGGTCGCCAGGATCGAAGCGGCGATCCTCATGACGTCCTTCGTGCTCTCTGCAGCCGGAAACGCCAGCGCCAAGGAGCGGAGGACCGCGACGCGTCGCTCCGAGAGGACACGCCCGGTGGTCTCGGTGCACACGACGAGGGTGGCGGCGATCTTCTCGCCGTCGTAGACCGGCGAATAACCGTAGCTCCAGTAGATCTCCTCGAGGCGACCGTTGCGGAAGAACGGAACGAGCGCGTCCTCGTTCCAGCTCGGCTCTCCGTTCCGCATCACGTCGTCGATCTGCGGTCCGATGATCGGCCAGATCTCCTGCCAGCACTCGCGACCGCGCTGTCCCATCGCCGCGGGATGCTTGCCGACGCCGAAGCTCGGCAGGTACGCGTCGTTGTAGAGCTGGATCAGCTCCTCGCCCCACCAGAGGAACATCGGATGGCGCGAGTGGAGGACGATCCCGACCGTCGTCTTCAGGCTCTCGGACCACGACTCCGGGGGGCCGAGCGGTGTGCGCGCCCAGTCGACGGCGCGCGCGACCGCGCCGCAAATTCCGCCGCCCGACAAGAAATGAAGCACGCCCATCGTCGCGCGCAGGGTACCACGTGACGGGGCGTGCTCTCTGCGATCAAGCCACCTTGTGGGCGGCTTCTTTCGTCGCGCCACTGCGATCGCAGTGGCACGCCCCGCGCGGAGCGGTGATACTTCGAGAGGCTCGGGGGGAACCGAGGAGCACGTTCATCCCGATGCTGTGGAGCGCTGCGGTCCGGCAACTCTCGGTCCGAGGTCTGAAGCGCACACCGCCGATCTGGCGCGAGGCGCGGATGTTCCAGGAGCTCGCGGAGCTCCGGCGCGATCCGATCGCGAAGGGCGTCGGTCTTCCTGCGGGAAACGGACGACCGGTGTTCCTCATCCCCGGTTACATGGCCGGCGATGCGTCGCTCGCGCCGATGGCGCGTGCGCTGCGTGCTGCAGGATGGAAGCCCGAGCGCGCCGGTGTTCGCCTCAATGTCGGCTGCGCGAACGAGATGGTCGGGCCGATCGAGGCGCGTCTCGCCGCGCACGTCGCCGCGCACGGCGGACAGAAGGCGGTCATCATCGGCCAGAGTCGTGGCGGCACCTTCGGTCGATGGCTCGCCGCGCGCAGGCCGGATCTCGTCGCCGGCCTCGTGGCGCTCGGCTCACCGTTGCGTGATCCGCTCGCCGTGAACCTCCTCGTGCTCATGAACCTCGGCGTCGTCAGCACGCTCGGGACGCTCGGGGTGCCCGGCGTCCTCTCCACGCGCTGCATGCGCCTCGATCGCTGCTGCGAGCCCGCATGGCGCGAGGGCATGGGGCCGCTCGCTCCCGACTTTCCGTTCCTCTCGGTCTACTCGTGCTCCGACGGCATCGTCGACTGGCGCGCCTGTCTCGATCCCGCAGCCCGACACGTCGAGGTCGACTCGAGTCACTGCGGGATGGCGTTCAACGTCGACGTCCTGCGCGCCATCGGCGCCGAGCTCGCGCGCGCGTAGTCACGCGCGATCAGCGTGGTCCCGCGCAGTTGTCTCCGCAGCGCCCGCCGAGGCACTGCGCCGAGCAGCACTCGCCGTCGCTCGCGCAATCGACGCCGAGCAGCTTGCACGCGTCGACCTGGGCGCGGCACGTGGACGGCGAGCCGCTGCACGAGCCCGCACAACATTCGGCGGACGCCGCGCACGTCGCGCCCTCGGCGACGCAATCCGCCGTGCACACGAGAGGGCCCTGAGGCGTCGCGCGCGCGCACGTGCCTCGGCAGCAGTCGGTGGTGACGAGGCAAGGCGCTCCGATCGAGCGACACGCACCAGGTCCGACGTCGCAGCGCTGGTCCTGATTGCACGGTCCGCAGCAGCCGACGCCGCCGCCGGAGTTGCAGTCCTCGCCGCTCGGGCGACACGAGAGGAGCGTGTCGAGCTCGCAGCGTGCGGCGGTGCAACGACCGGAGCAGCAGTCGCTCGGCAGCACGCAGTCGGCGCCGGTCTTCGCGCAGACGCCGGTGGCGCAGACTCCGCCGAGGCATGCGAGCGAGCAGCAATCCTGCGCGCGCGAGCACGCGGTTCCGATGCGCTTGCAGTAGGCGAGGCACGCGCGGTTCGGCGTTCCCGGCACGGGCTCGCATGCGCCGCTGCAGCATTGATCGCGCGTCGTGCACGCGGCCCCGGGGGCGCCGCACGCTGCGGGAAGGCACACCCCGTTCTCGCAGCGGTCGGAGCAGCAGTCCTGTGTGCTCGCGCAGCTGTCGCCGTCCGTGCGGCACACGCGGGACGAAGCGTCGGGGCATCCTGCGCCGTCGCCGCGCATGCCGTCGCCGAGGCTGCCGCCGTCGTCGGAGGTGTCGGCTCCGGCCTCGAGGGCGAGAGGAGGCGTGTCGAGGAGCACCACGTCCTCGCGCCCGCATGCCGCCACCAGCGCAAGCGACGCGGGAACGGCCACGAGGAGCGCGACGGCGCCATAGGCATGATGCATGGATGCGCGGTGCATGGATGCCCGGCGCATCAGAGCAGGCTCGTGGTGAGGCGGAGCCCGAGGAAGCCCTGGACGGGCCGCAGCTCGAAGATGCTGTCCGAGTCCACGATGTACCGCTGGTAGCGCAGCATCGCGGACGCGCCGGCGTCGACGGCGAGCCCGAACGCCGGCGTGACCAACACCTCGAGCGCGAGCGCTGCGTCGATCGAGCCGTCGAGACGCGACGTCGACGCTGGCCGCGCCGCGATCACCGCGACGCCGTCGATGGTGGTGGCATGCAGCGACGTCCCGACGCGCGGCTCGAGCACGAGCCGGCTCGTCAACGGAACGCGAAGCCGAACGCTCGGCGCCAGAGCCACCTCGCTGAAGCGCCCGGCAAAACGCGCCTCGCTGACCGACAGCCCAGGCCCGAAGCTCCCCGTCACCGCGAGCCCAAGCCTCCGCCGCGGCCCGACCCACACACCAACGCCGGCCCCCACGCGTGTATCGACGGCGCTCGCAAGCGTCCGCCCCTGCACCTCGATCTCCCCGCGCACCACCGCCTCGCGCACCGCCGCCCCCTCCGCCCCTCGGTCCGCATCTCCATCGCGTGCACTCTGCACGCTCCCCGCATCCGCCCCCGCACTCGCTCCCGCACTCGCACTCGCTCCCGCACTCGCCCCCGCGCTCGCTCCCGCTCCCGCTCCAAGCCTCTCCTCCGCGGGCGCGACGGTGCTGGCCCTCAACAACGTCTTCACCGTCAACGCCGCCGCCGCCGCGGTCGGTGCATCGAACGGCGGCGCTGTCGCGATCTTCCTCGTCACGACTTGATCCGTGGCGGCGTCGTAGACCCACAGCGACGGCTCGTTCTGCTCCATCGCGACCCAGACGAGCCCCGTCGCGCCGAACTGCTGCGCAAGCGCGCGTGCCTCGTCGGCCGCGCGCGGCATCACGGGTCGCGGCGGCGCCGACTCGAGCGGTACCACCCGCAGCTGCCATGGCGACAGCGCGACCTTCATCGCGTCCCGGAACTGCGCGCCGCCTCCGATCACGAGGACGGCATGCGACTCCGCCGGAGCTTCGGCGCGCGCGGTCGCCGCTGCGAGCCATGTCGACAGCAACAGCGCGACCGACAGCACGCGCCTCGTCATGCGCGCTACCTTAGCCGAGCGAGGATCCTTCGTGCATCCTCGACGTTCGCGCCGTGCGGGTAGCGCGCGAGGTAGTCGTCGAGCAGGCGCTTCGCCTCTGCATTCCGCCCGCGATCGGCGGCGAGCCGTCCCGCCGCGAACAGCGCCGTCGGTGCCCATGCTCCCCCACCGCCCGCGAGCCGCCGATACGCCGTCATGGCCCCATCCGGATCGCTGCTCTCACTCCGCGCCGCCGCCTCGTAAATGCGCTGCGCATCCTTCCCATCGCGCGCAACGGTCCCCGCCCCGACGGGAGCAGTCGCAACGCTCACCCCCCTCGTCGGCGCGCTCGCCGTCGCCGCCGCGCTCTCCTCCGTGGCCATGGCCGTGGCCGTCCCCGTCCCCGATCCCGATCCCGCCGGTGCGCTCGCCCCCTTCGGCGCCTCGCCCTTCTCCGCCGCGGGCCAACTCTCTCCATCATGCAGCATCGTGACATCCGCCCCGCGGCTCACCTCGACCGCGCCGTGCGCGACGCTCACGCGCACAGCGCCTCCGTCGCGAGCCACCACGAAGCGCGTCCCCACGACGCGAACGCGCACGTTGCCGGCCTGCACCACGAACGGAGGACGATCCTTCCGCGGCGTGACCTCGCAATCGACCTGGCCCTTCTCGACCACCACGAGGATGCCGTGCGCGTCATCGCCGCTCGCGACCACCGCGCTGGTCGGTCCGATCTCGATCGTCGATTCTCCGACGGCGAGGCGTGACGGCGTCGCGCCCGTCTCGATGTGCGAAGGGTTGAGCACCACGTCGCTGCGCCCCGCGCTTCCGCCGTTACGGTTTGCGACGAAGAGCAGCACCGATGCAGCAAGGGCCACCGCGGCGGCGCCACCGATCCATACGTACCGAGATCGCACGCGCGCTACGTCCGAACCTGGTGCGCGAGGCGAAGCCGTGCCCGCGCCGGCCTCGGCATCGAGCGCCGTGAAGAGCGCGTCGTCCACCTTGGCCCATCGCGCCTCGCTCAGCGGCTCGACCGCGATCTTCGGACGTTCACTGCTCACGATCCGCCTCCTCTTCTTCTCGCGTCTCCGGCTGCATCCACGCCCGCAGGACCTCGTCCTTGCGTGCGCGCGCCTCGATCTGTTGTCGCGCGCGCCATACGCGCGTCTTCGTAGCGACCACCGTGGCTTCCATGATGCTCGCGACCTCCGCGACGGAGTGCCCGTCGAGCTCGTGCAACGTGAAGGCGATGCGCTGCTTCGGATCGATCTTGTCGAGCTCCGCGTAGAGATGCCGCGCTGCCTCGCGCGCGATGGCTCGGCGCTCCGCTGACGGATCGCCCGACGCCACGTCGGTGACGAGCTCCAGCGAGGTGCCGCGCTTCTTGTTCGATGTGAGATGCGCGTATGCGACGCGCACCGCGCAGCGATCGATCCACGTTGCGAGCGAAGCGTCTCCGCGAAAGTTCTTCAGCGAGCGGAAGACCTGGAGGAAGACCTCCTGGATCACGTCCTCGATCTGATGATTGCTGCCGAACACCCGATAGAGCGTCGAGTGAACGCGCCGCTTCTCGCGTTCGTACAAGGTGCGCTGTGCCGATCGCTCGCCGGCCACGCAACGCGTCGCGAGCTCGAGATCGTCTTTCCAGCGCTGCGGTGCGGCTTCACCCACGACCCGAACATAGTGTGGAGGCCGCCGGAAAAGGTGGCGACAACCTGCGCTTCGAGTGTCGCCGTCACCGGCGTGCGCCCGCGGGTGCGACGTTCTCCCCCATGAATGAGGCTCGCCGTGCGTTCGCCGCAACCTTTGTTGCCCATGCCCGCACTGCATTGTCCGGTCACTCAACTTCCCTGGAGGTTCTCTTGATGAAGCCGATCGGCTCGCGCGGCGCTCTCGCCGCGGTCCCCGCGACGATGGTCCTGGCCCTCGCAGCGCTCATTCATTGCGGCAGTGACTCTTCTCCGGCCGGGATCCCGTCCGCGACCGACGACGGCGGCGACGAGGGCTCGACGTTCGGCGAAGCCGCGGCGGGTGACTCCGGGGTCTCGTGCAAGGCGGTCGGCACCGCATGCGTGCAGGGCACCGAGTGTTGCGTCGGCGCATGCACGAGCGCGCTGTGCGGAGGCAGCGTCGGCGATGCCGGCGCGAAGGCCTGCAACATGGACGCGGCCGTCTGCGCGAAGGGCTTCGATTGTTGCTCGGGCACGTGCAACGGCGGCAAGTGCGTCGGCAACACGCTCGTCAGCGGCGGTGGCGACGGCGGCTCCGGAACGGCGATCGCGTGCATCGGACCGACCGCGGCGTGCACCACGGGCACCCAGTGCTGCAGCGGGCTGTGCGAGCCGGTCACCGGCATGGCCGGCGTCATCCAGTGTCGTGATGCATGCCGTGCCGACGGTGTCGCGTGCGTCGACGCGCAGGACTGCTGCGACCTCGCGTGCAACAACGGCGTGTGCGGCGGGACCATCTGCAAGGTCGAGAGCGAGACGTGCGCGGTCAACTCCGATTGCTGCTCGACCCTCTGCGATACGGCCACGCATCAGTGCAAGATCGACGCTGCGAACTCGACATGCCGTCCCACGGGCGAGACGTGCAACTCGGGCCCGCAGAGCGGCTGCTGCGGTGCGACCAAGGACAATGACCTCTGCGACAAGAGCACGAACCCGCCGCGCTGCCTTGCGCCGCCCAGCCTCTGCAAGGGCGACAAGGCGACGTGCGTTGCCGACGCCGACTGCTGCAACAAGCATTGCGACCCGGCGTCGAAGACCTGCGGTGTCGCCGCGTGCGTGCCCACTGCCGGCGCGTGCGTGACGGGCGCCGACTGCTGCACCTCGAGCTGCACCAACGGAAGCTGCGACGCGCCGCTCCCGCCGCCTCCTCCGCCCACGGGTGGAAATCCGCCGCCGCCGCCGCCTCCGGGAGCGTGCCTCCCGGTCGGAAGCGGATGCGCTTCGGCCGCCGACTGTTGCACGTCGCTCTGCCTCGGCGGCTTCTGCGACATCCCCGGCCCGCGCTGAACGCCGCGCGGGGAACGTTTTGGCCGTGACCGACTCTCTTGAGAGGAGGCGGTCATGGCCAACGTCAGCACGCAGCACATTCGTGGAGAAGCAGTCCGTAACCCCGAGCGTCAGGCGTATCAGCTCCTGCACTGGGGCTTCGTCGCCGCTCCGGTCATTGCAGGTCTCGACAAGTTCAGCCACCTGCTGACCAACTGGGATCAGTACCTCGCACCGGCATTCGCTCGCGTCCTCGGCGGCGGCGCGCACGCGTTCATGCTGGTCGTCGGCGTCGTCGAGGTGATTGCCGGTCTCCTCGTCGCGGTCCGACCGCGCATCGGCGCATACGTCGTTGCCGCATGGCTCGGCGGCATCATCATCGACCTCCTCCTCACGGGGAGCTACTTCGACATCGCGCTCAGGGACTTCGGTCTTTGCCTCGGCGCGCTGGCGCTGGGCCGCCTTGCCCAGGTGCACGACCGCGCTCCTGCGCGGTAATCACGGCGCCACGGACGGGGCGAAACGCGACAGTCCTACGCGTGACGCACTGCCGATCCGGCGGCCCTTTACGGGTGAGCGCGGTGCGTCGGCAATGCTCAGGTGTTGGTGCGAAGCTTGCGAACAGCTCTGGCATGACCTCGCGCGGACTGCTTGCCTCCTCGCTCGCTCTGGCGAGCTCGTTCTCTCTCTTTCTCACCGCCGGTAGCGCCGCCGCGCAATCTCACGTCACGTGCGTGGGTGACAGCATCACGGCGGGGATCGGCACGTCGAATCCGCCGAAGACCGCCTACCCGGGCGTGTTGCAGACGCTGCTCGGCTCGAGCTACGCGGTCGAGAACGACGGACACAGCGGGGCGACGATGATGGTGTCCGGCGACGTGCCGTACACGCAGGTCATCCAGTACGACAGCTCGACTGCGTGGGCGGCCGGCGGCGGCGACGTCGTCATCCAGCTCGGGACGAACGACTCGAAAGCGGCGAACTGGACGCATCAGGCGCAGTTCCTGGGCGATTGCGAGGCGCTCGTCCGTCACTACCAGCAGTCTCCCGGCGGCCCGCGGGTCTGGTTGAGCATCGTCCCTCCTGCTTCGCCGACCGCGTGCTGCGACATCGACAGCGCCGTCATCGCGAGCTCGATCGTCCCGCTTCTCCAGACGTGCGCGGCCAACACTGGCGTGGAGACCATCGACCTCTACACCGTCTTCCAGTCGCACATGGATACGCAGCTCGACGGTGTCCACCCGAACGACGAAGGCGCCACCGTCATCGCGAAGACGGTGTTCGACGCCATCTCCAAGAATCCGAGCGTCACGCTCACCGCCGCTCCCGACGCGGGCTCGGGCGCCGCCGTGAGGCTCACGGCTTCGCCGATCGCCGGATACGGCAAGGTCGAGAAGGTCGTCTTCTACGACGGCCAGACCGTCGTGAGCGAGGTCACGTCGAGCCCGTGGTCGCTGACGATCGACGGCGTCACGGACGGTTCGCACGTCTATCACGCCGAGACCGTCGAGACCGCAGGACGCAGGGCAGACTCTGGGCCCGTCACCGTCGTCGTCACCGACGGCGTTCCCGTGAGCACGACGCCCGGCGATTCACCGAGCTCCGACGACCCCGGCAACCCGGGCAGCAAGAGCACGCCCGCACCCAAGAGCTCGAGCGGCTGCGCCGTGCGGAGCACCGAGCTCGCCGACCTGACGTTGCCCGGCGCTCTCGCCTTCGGGTTGCTCGCGCTCGCCGGCATCCGCCGCTCGCGCCGCACGTAGACGCAGACTCAGCAGTCGTGGCCGGTGCTCGACTCCGGAGTGGCGCCCGGCAGCGGCGTGCTCGAGCGGTACTGAATTGTCGACGTGCAATTGCGACCGTCGGTCGAGAAGCACACCTGCTCCTGCGTGAAGAGTTGCCCGTTGATGGACGCGGCCGGGAGACGGATGCGCAGCAGCAACGTCCGGCGATCGGCGAGCACGCCGATGTCGCGCAGGCTGAGGCCGAGATCGGCCGTCGCGTGATGCGTGACGTCGACGCCGAAGAGGTCGCCACCGAGGCCGTCACTGCGCGTCTTCAACGCATACACGTGACCGTCGACGGTCTGCACGAAGCGACCGAGACCGACCTGCGGTCCGTCGAACGCGGTGAACCTGGCGGCGTCGAAGTCGAAGTAGCCGAACGGCGCGTCGCTGCCGAAGACGCCGGACGCCGACGCCGTCACGCCGTCGGGGCCGACCGTCACCGAGACCTTCGCCTCGGCGCGGAACACGTGGACCGATGCATCGACGAGGAGGCCGCGGCCGTCGATGCTCATGGCGAAGCGAGGCAGCTCTCGACCGATCGGGTAGAGCGACAGCTTCAGCGTGTGCGGATCGATCGCGAGGAGGTGATACGGATCGGCGTCGCTGGCGGGGATTTGCGACTTGTCGTCGAACATCGCGGGGTCGATGCGCTTGGCATCGAGATACGCGATCACCTTGTCCGCGCGACCGTTCAGCGCGACGGGACCGAAGCCCGGGAGGTTCTTCACGAAGGCGAGACCGCCGTTCGCGGCGCCGCCGACGTCGATGACGCTGACCGGGTCCGGGTTGGTCCACGTCTTCTGCACGTTGGCGGGAACGGTCTCCTCGCAATACGTCGGCGAGAGGAAGCCGCGCGTGCCGTCGGGCAGCATGGTGAGCGGCGCTTCGCAGTTGGGCACGTCGATCGACGCGGCCGCCGAGACGACGGTCCCCGCGGCGAGGTCGAGCGACGTGAGCGACGTCGCCGGCTCGTGATCGGTCCACCGCGTCGAGCCGACGACGACGGCGCGGCTCGAGCCCGCGAACGCGAGATACGTCGGACGCGACGTCAACGCGACGTCGCCGTGGAGGAGGCCCGTGACGGTGTCGAGTGCGACGACGCGCTCGCCGAGCGCCACGATGAGCGAGCGATCGTCCGGCGACACCCGGAAGAGCACCACGTCATTCGTCGGCAGCGAGGTGCTCCAGAGGATGTTCAGTGTCGCAAGATCGAACGCGACCACGGCGTTGCCGGGGTTGATCGCGTAGCCCGTTGCGCTGCCGCTCGCGAACACGAAGCGATCGACCTGGAAGGGGAGCTCGCGGGCGGTGCCGAGCGCGGCGTCGACGACGACGCTCACCGAGTTGCGCTGGAGGACCGCGTAGCCGCCGGCGGGGGACACGATCATGTCGCCGGTCAGGAGCTTCTCACCGCTCTTCGCAGTGTCGGTACGATCATTGGCGGCAACGGCGCCGCCCTGGACGGGCGCAGGCTGGGCGGACGTCGAGGGGTCCGTCGTATCGGCGCCGGGCGTGCCAATCGTGCAGCCGGCGAGGCCGGCGAGGAGGACGAGGCTTGAGAGAGCGAGGATCGAGCGTGAAAGCGACATGTTTCGAAGGGCTCCAGAGGAGTGGCGGATTCGGTTTTAAGGACGCCGGCGCGTTTGCCTGCGTGCACCGATCGACGCTCCCGCAGCGCGATGATTCAGACATTGCGTGTTTGTCATCGTCGAGACCCGCGCGGGCTCATCGAGCGCCGGCGCCGACCTACACGTGGGACGATCGCGGAAGACCAGCGCAAGACGCGATTGACTCGCCCGCGCGGTCGCGGCACCTGGGAACGATGAGCGTTCATGCCCCGTAACGTCATCTTCGTCGCGCCGTTCCCGTCCGACGTCACGATGCGGTTCGTCCGCGCCGTCTCGAAGCTCGACGACGTGCGTCTCCTCGGCATCGTCCACACGCCGCCCGACGGCGAGGACGCCGCGCTCTTCCACGATCTCGTCCGCGTCACCGAGCCCTCGCAGCTCCAGGATCTGCTCGACGGCGTCGAGGTGCTGCGGCGCCGGCACGGTCAGCCGTATCGCATCGTGGGCATCCTCGAGGCCATGATGGTGAACCTCGCGGAGGCTCGCGAGCGCTTCGGCGTCGAAGGCACGTCGGTGAAGACCGCGACGCTCTTCCGCGAGAAGGCGCTCATGAAAGACGCGCTCCGCGCCGCCGGCTTGCCCGTCGCGCATCACACGCTCGTCACGTGCGAGGCCGACGCGCGCGCCTTCGTCGAACGAGTGGGCTTTCCCATCGTGCTGAAGCCGCCCGCGGGCATGGGCGCGAAGGCCACGTTCCGCGTGACGTCGGCGGCCGAGCTCGCGCGCATGCTCCG
>JAXDMI010001124.1:0-8340 GCA_034666145.1 Myxococcales bacterium
ACGGCCGGCACCGTCGGGAGGCCGAGCTGCGTCGCGAGCGCTCCTCCCTCGTCGAAGGCAACCGTGGCTCGAACACCGAGCTTCGTCGCAAACGTCTTTACCTCCGAGGCGCGCTCCCCTTCGCCGACGGCGATGACCTCGAGGCCGCTCGCCGCGTTGCGCGCGCCCAGCTCGTCGACCGCACGCAGGGTCGGGCCGGACGATGCACACCACGACGTGAAGAATGCGAGCACGACCACGTGTCCTCGCAATTGCTCGAGACGTAGCTCACCGCCGTCCGGAAGCGAGAGTGCGCCTTCCGCCGCTCGCTCGCCGACGATGGCCCCGCGATTGGCGGCGGGGGCGCACGCCGCGAGAGAACAAGCCAGCACGCCCGCACAGGCGAGAGCGAGTACATAGGATTGGGCGCGCATGGTTCACCGCACCTGCTCGAGTGATGCAGCGACGAGCTCGAAGCCGTCCTCGGTGCTGACAAAGAACGCGACGACCAGGTGCTGTCCGTCGGCCGCGATGACCTGTGGGCCGCCGAAGACGTCCATTCCTTCCGGCGACACGGCGATCGGCGAGCCGAGCCATGTACCATCCGCACCGAAGGCTTGTGCGAGCAGACGGCCCGACTCGCTGTCGGTCCAGCACGACACCGAACCGCGACTTGCGAGCAGCACGCGCGCCGGGTCCATCGCGAAGAACGGCGGCGTGGCGCGCTTCGCTTGCTCGGAATAGGTGTACGGCGCAACCGTGCTCCGCTCGAGCGACATCGGGTTCAAGGCCACCGTCGCGCCGTTGCGCTGGCGAAGGGCAAACGTGACGGTCACGTTGCCGTCCGCTGCACCGAGGAGGATCGGCTGCAGAAGGTTCACGTGACGACTGAGGACGCGCAGCTCTCTGACGCGAAGAGCCGGGGCGGTGGCGGTGGCCGAGGTCGACGTCGAGAGCGCGAAGCGTAGCGTCGACGCCCCCTGTGATTCCGGCGCCGCGCACGCGCTGAGGGCGAGCGCCGGTGCGACGGCGCAGAGGGCAACGCTCGCAGTGACGAGACAACGAACGAACGAACGGGCCATGGGAGTCTCCGGTTTCCCGGGCTTCGAGCAGGTCCCGTGCCGACCGGATTCGTCCTGTTTTCCAGGGTCGCGCAGCGACGAAGCTCCGTCGCCGACGAGAGCTCGTCGGCGACGCTCAGAACGTCGTCGTCAGCACCGCAGAGCCGCCGCCGCGCGCATCGAAGCTCGGGACCACGGTGGTCTGCGCCGCCTTTGGCGGCTGCTTGCGTGAGATGATCAGGAAGACCGCGCCTGCGCCGAGGCCTGCCCCCGCAACCACCCATGCGACGATGTTGACGGGTAGGAGCGTGTTGCCGCGCTGCACCGCATCCGCGCCGGTCGTGTCGACCTCGCCGGTGGCGGTGACACAGTCCGGTTTGCATCGCTCCGAGGCAGTCGACTTGTCCGAGAGAATCAAGATGCCCGTGACCGTCGCCGCAGCGAGTCCCGCGATCCCGACGCTGCCGAACACGTAGCCGAGCGTGCGCGTCGTGTTGGTCGTCTCCTCGGTGACGGTTCGGATCTCCGTCCTCATCCCGAGCGGCGCGAGCGGCCGGACGACGACCTCGCGTCGCTCACCAGCGACACCGGCGATCGCGATGTCCTCCAAGAATGGCTCCTTGCCGGGTGCGGACACCTCGACCTTGTGCTCGCCGGGGTCGACCGGAATGAAGCCCACCTCAGTGGTCGGCACGATCTCTCCATCGACGCTCACGATGATCCCGGCGGTACGGACCAGGCGTACGGAGATGCTCGCCAACTGCGGCCGCAGCTCCGCCAGCTTGCCTCGCGCCGCCTCCGCTCGCTCCTTTCTCCCTGCCGCACCAGCAAGGATCTCGACCTGGCGGAAGTTCTTCCACGCGAGGGCGAGCCTCCCCGTCTTCGCGTAGCAGATCGCGAGATTGAACTGCGTGCCGATGCCCGGATCGATTCGCTGCGCCTCTTCGAGCTTGGGAATCGCCTCGTCGAACTTTTCTTGAGCGATGAGGTTCATCGCTTCGGCGAAGAGTTTGTCGGGGTCCGCGGCCGCCGGAGCTGCGGGTGGGCGCGCGAGAGCGGGTGCGGGCGCCGCGGGGTCGAGGGGCGGAGGCAGCGCCCCGTCCCCCTCATCCTGAGCGCGCGCCGGCGTGGTGACGACGAGCAAGGCGAGCGCCCCGAAGGCGGCGAAAGAGCGGCGATGCACGGTCAGTCCTTTGGGCTCTTGGCGAAGCCCGGCGGAGGCTTTGCGACCTCCGACGGTTGCGGCGTCGTGCTCGCGGGCGGAGCGACCGGAGCGCTCTGCGCGATCGGAGGCAGCGCCATCGCCGACGGCGTGGCAGCGGCGATCACCGGCCGCCGCACGGGAGCCGCGGACGGCACGACGGCGAGCGGCGCACCGGCGGCGACCGGCGCGCTCGCGACGACGAGCGCGGCGGACGGAGGCGCTGGTGCGGGAGCGGTGGCTGTCGCGACGCTGGTAACGACGGGCGGATCGGAGGTCGGCGCAGGCATCGAGGTCGCCGCGACGGTCGGCGCGGTCTTCGGGGATGGAAAACCGAAGCCCAGCGCAAGCGCTCCTCCCATCACGACGACGACCCCGGCGCCGATGAAGCGCGCTCGCGCGCGTCCGCGCGACGGCAGGGACGCACCCATCGACACGGCATGATGCGTATCGCCGCGTGCGATCGCCTCGGGACGTTCGCTGGGCAAAGCGACGGTATCGGCGTGCGCATCGACGGCCTCTGACGGCGCCGGCCGCGCGTAGGTCGGGATGCGCTTCGCGGCATGACGCTCGAGGATCGCGCGAACCTCGCCGAGGTCGTTCGTGCGCTGCTCCCGCTCGCCGACGAGCATCTTGGTGACGAGCGACGCAACGTCGTCGGGCAGGTCGTCGCAGTGCTTCGTGATCGGATCGAAATCGACGAGGAGGATCCGCTTGAGCACGCGGCCGACGTTGTCACCCTCGGTCGGCCGTACGCCGGCAAGGCACTCGTACATCACGACTCCGAGCGACCAGATGTCCGCGCGCGCGTCGAGGTCCTTCTCCGAGACGATCTGCTCGGGGGCCATGTAATACGGGGTCCCGAGCATGCATCCGGTGCCCGTGAGCGCCTGCGTCCGCGCGGCAAGTCCTTCCACTGCGGTGAGCTTCGCAACGCCGAAGTCGAGGACTTTCACCTCGACATCGCTGCCCTCCTTCGCCGCGAGGAAGATGTTGTCGGGCTTCAGATCTCGATGAACGATACCGGCCGCGTGCGCGGCTTCGAGCGCGCCGACCACCGGCAGGAAGATCGCGGCGAGCGCGGCGAGCGGCAAGCGACGTTCGCGCCCGAGCAGCGCCCCGAGCGTCTCTCCCTCGAGAAGGTCCATCACGATGACCAGCGTGCCGTTCGGCAGCTCCACGAAGTCGTGGACACCGATGACGTTCGGATGCCGAACCGCGGCGGCGGCGCGGACCTCGCGTTGAAAGCGGCGACGGTCCTCCTCGCGTGCGCCTTTCAGGAACTTCAGGGCGAAGCGCGCGTGGGTGAACACGTGGCTCGCCTCCCAGACGAATCCCATGCCGCCTTCACCGAGCCGACGGTGGAGTCGGTAACGGTCGCCGACGATCGCGCCCGGCTCGAGTGCTCCCCCGCTCACTGCAACGATAGTCGCAGGAAGGCGACGCGCGCGCAACGCGGCCTCCGATTCGCACCGTGAGCTGCATCGATGCCTCCACGTAGCGACGGAGGTGCACGACGCATGCCTCGATACGCTCGGACAACCCCTCACGGGAAACCACTACTCGCGACGACGAAGCTTCGTCGCCAGCGGACCGTCAGCCGTCGCCCTTCTTCGCGCGAATGCCCAGGACGTCGAGGCGGCTCGACAGCGTCGTGCGCGCGATTCCCAGCGATCGCGCGGCCTGCGCGATGACGCCGTTCGCTTCGGCGAGCGCGCGCTGGACGATGGCCTGCTCGCTCTCGTCGGCGCGCGAGCGGATGGCCTGCAGGCGCTGCCACGAGGCCGAGAGTGATTCGTCCTGAGGGATCGAGCCGTCCGGAGCACGCTGGGAGGTCGCCGCCGCTTCATTGGGCGAGACCCCGTCGAGATCGCGTGCCTCGAAGTGCTCGGGCACGAGCTCGCTCGCCTCCGGGTCGCGCGTGATCGCGCGCTCGCGAGCCTTCAGGACGACGCGCTCGAGCTGGCGGATGTTTCCCGACCACTCGAGCGTCGACGAAAGGAGCAATCGCCGCGCGCTCACCGACAGAGTCCACCCGCGCGCGGGATCCGCGCGTCGCAGTGTGCCCTCGGCGAGCACCGGGATATCCGCGCGACGGCTCCTCAGCGGCGGGAGGTCGAGCACGAAGCCGGCGAGCCGGTGATAGAGGTCCTCGCGGAATCGGCCGTCGCGGATGGCAGCGCGAAGATCGCCGTTGGTCGCTCCGATGATCCTGACCTTCGAGCGCTTCGGCTCCGGGCGCTCGTAGCCGAGCGGGCGGTACGTGCCGAATTGCGTGAAGTCGAGGAGAAGCTTCTGCGCGTGAGGCGGAAGATTCAAGAGCTCGTCGAGGATGAGCGTGCCGTCCTTCGCGAACTCGACGAGGCCGACACGCTTCCCCACCGCGCCGGAGAACGCGCCGCGCTCGTGGCCGAAGAGCTCGGACGTGATGGTGTTGAGGTCGTCGCTCCCGCCGAGGGTCGCGCGCACGATCGGACGCCGGCCGCCGGCCTCCGCGATCGCCTGCGCGAGCAGTGTCTTTCCCGTGCCGGATTCGCCGAGGACCAAGATCGACAGGTCCGACCGCAGCGCCGAGGTGATCTCCTCGCGCAGAGCGTGCGTGCCGTCGAAGCCGATGAGCTCCTCGAGCGGAGGCGTGCGCCGCGTGTCGGTGGTGTGCGAGAGCGCCTCGCCGAGTCGCGCGCGGTCGCTCTCGCCGCGCGCGCGCTGATCGAGCAGCGCGCCGATGAGCAGCGCGGCCGACATGAAGAAATCGATATGGGACTTCTCGATGTGCTTGAGCATGTCGCGCACGTCGACGTAGAGAACGGCGCGAGGCGCATTGGTGGCGGTGCCGGGCCGATGGAGGGGCGCTGCAAATGCCGCGAGAATGCCGAGCACACCGACGCTCTCGGAGGCGTTGAGCATCGTCACGTCCCACGTGGCGCACTCGCCGGTCTCGAGCGCGCGGTGGATGAGGGTCTTGCTGATCTCCTCGCGTTCGAGCGGCCCGAGTGTCTTGCCCTTACCGCGCGCGTTGACGGTGCGCGGCGTCCCGGACTCGTCGACGAGGAGGACGAGCCCGCGATCCGCGCCGATGATGTCGACGAGGATGTCGAGGCAGTCGTCGAGCACGGTGTCTCGCTCGAGGACGCCGAAGACGCGCTCGAGCAAGAGTCGCATCGTGCGCCACATCGTGTCGGCGTCGAGGTGCGCGCGCGTCGACAGAGCTTCGGACATGGAGGCGAACATAACGCGTCGGCACTCGCGCGTGTGCCGCGCTCTACTTCGAGGTGTCGACGGAGAGCGCCGCGGGAACGGCTTCGCCCGTGAGCGTCTTCATGAACTCCACGAGATCGGCATTCTCCGTCGGCGTGAGCCCAAGAGGCTTGATCAGGGCGTCTTTCGTCGCGCCGCCGTCGCCGAGGTCGGCGCCGCCGCCGAGATTGTAGAATGCAACGACGTCTCCGAGTGACGACAGCTGGCCGGAATGCATGTAGGGCCCGGTCACGCCGACGCCGCGAAGGCCCTTCGTGCGGAACTGGCCGGTCTGCGCGGGGACTTGCGCGAGGCCGGTGAGCTTGCCGGTATTCACGTTCGCGCTGAACGCGCCGTTGGTGTTGAACGGGCTCGCGAGCAGCGGCGCGACGTCGGTGAAGCGCCCGAGGTCGGTCGCCGGCACGTGGGGACCGCTCTGCGGGACGCCGAGCGCGTGGAACTGCCCGTCCTCGAAGTGGGGACCGCTGTGGCATCCGACGCACGCGCCCTTGCCGAGGAACAGCTTCAGCCCGTTCTCCGCCGACGCCGAGATCGCCGACTTGTCTCCCGCGACGTACTTGTCGAACGGTGCCTCGCGGCTCACGAGCTTGCGCATGTACGCGGCGATGGCCTTGCCGAAGTTCGCGTAGATGGTGTTCGCGATCGTGCGATCGGGACCGGTCATCCCCTCCCATGGTCCGTCCAGAGCGCCGGCCGCCTTCGGCTTGCCGCCGGGCGGAAAGTTCGCGGCGTTTGCGTTGGCGGGGTCGAGTCGGGGGTCGAGCGCGCCGAAGATCGCCTCGTACTCCGTTTTGTACTTGGCATAGATCGAGTGAATGATGGCGAGCCGCGTGCCCTTCATGATCACCGGGTTCTCTGCGACCGCGAGGGGTAGCGACCACTGCGAGTCGAAGCGCCCGCCCCAGTTGGTCCACGTGTAGAACGACGCATTCACGAGCGCGAGGGCGCGCCGCGTGCCGAAGTCGGTCCCGAGCGAGACGTTCCCGGGCTTCGAGCGGCGGTCGTCGAGCACGGTCCCGGAGTGACAGCTCGCGCAGGAGACCTTGCCGAGATCCCCGAATGCGCCGAGGCCCCCGTTGAGGCCGTCGTCTCCGACGGCGAGCGCTCCGCTGAAGCTCTTGTCGAAGAACAGCATCTGCCCCAGCGCCGCGGCGAGCGCGTTGTCGGCGACGGCGTTCGTGGGATCGGCGGGGACCGCGGGAAGCGGCGAGAGCGTGTGGATGAGCGCGCCGAGCCCGCTATCGGCATCGGCGTCGACGTCGTTGGTCGATGAATCGACGCCGCCGTTCGCGTCGGTTGCTGCAGCTTCTGGTGACCCGCCGGCGTCGGTCCCAAGGGGCGAGTCGGGAGAGGAAGCGTCGGAGCAGGCGAAGAGCGCGGCTCCGGAGATCGTCACGATGAACATCGCCCCACACACGAAGTCAGTTCGCATGGCGGCCGCATGAGCACGTGGCGTGCCGCACACAGAGTCGGCAATTTCAAGGGGATCACGAGCGACGAACCTTCGTCGCCGACGACGAAGCTTCGTCGGTTGTCTGCAGCAGACTCCATCCGATCGGTGCATCAATCGCTCGCTTGCTCCGCGCTCCGTGCGCGTGGCACAGGCCGTGCTCTACTCTCCGGCGTGATGCGCGCCGCCCGAACGTTCACGCGCGGGGTGCTCGTGCCCATGCTCGCGGCGACGGCGCTCTTCTCACTCGTCGGCGCCTGCGGGGTCTTCGTGTCGTTCGACTACGGCGTCTCCGGAAAGGAGGCGCCAGACTCCGGTCTCTTCGCGGTCGGAGGCACGGTCTCCGGCCTCGGCCACTCGAGGGTGACATTGGTACTGAATGGCGACCGGCGGCTGACCGTCGGAGATGGGCTCTTCACCTTCCCGGCCGCCGGAGCCGACGGAGCGACGTTCTCCGTGACCGTGCCGGAGCCACCGTTCAGCCATCCTTGTTCGCTCGACCACGCGGCAGGCACAATCGCCGGTAAGGACGAAGACGGCATCGCGGTGTCGTGTCCGTCGAACAATGCGCAGATCGCGCTCACTATCGACCGTTGCATCAATGTCCAATGCGACGAGAGTGGGTCGGTTCCGCTTCCGTTCGTACCCACGCAGCTCACCTACGAAGTCAGCGTCAACCCGAGCACGCGGCTGCGCATCAAAGTCCAGGCCGTGGAGGCGAGGACGATCGTACGTCTCCCGGGCGCGACGTTTGATCCACGGACCCTGATCAGCGTCGCGACGATCGAGATCGCGTCGCCGACGACGATCGATATCGACGTCATCGCACCGGATCAGACGACGCGCCTTCGCTACTCCGTGACCGTGAAGCTTTATCAGGTCACCGAGTGACCTTCCGAGAAGAGACGAGGTGCAGGGTCGCGATGAGCGCGATGGGTCTGTCGCTCATCTCCTGCGCGGCCGTCGTCTCCTTCGACGATTACGGCGCATCCCGGGTTCCACCGCGCGCCGTCACCGTTCGCGTGTCGACCTTGGACGCCCTTCCGATGGTCGACGCCTTGGTCGTCTTCCACGACTCGGACGGCGCCCCGCTGGACGTGAGGCGAACACGCAGCGACGGCAGCGCGACCAGCCCATCGCCGGCCAAACAGGTCACGGTGGTCCTCGTGAGCGAAGGAGACTTCCCGTCGCTGACCATGACTACGGTGGTGGGAATCGAAGGAGGTGACGAGGTCGCGGTGACCGCGTCCGCGGCGCTCGCGCCGGAGTCTCCGCTGACGCGAATCACGGTGAGTCTGCCGACTCTGCGGGACGCCTACCAGTATGACCTCATGACGACTCGCTCGACCGTTCAGGGTGGGAATCCCGACGCGATCCCTCTCGACATCTTC
>JAXDMI010001125.1:0-5032 GCA_034666145.1 Myxococcales bacterium
TCGAATCGACGGCGCGTGAAGTGCTCGGGTCGCGTTCGCTGAAAGACATGGTCGCGATCGTGACCGGCGGATACGCGGGCATCGGTCTCGAGACGACGCGCGTGCTCAGCGATGCGGGCGCGACGGTCGTGATCCCGGTGCGCACGGCCGAAAAGGCCAAGAAGGCCGTCGAAGGCCTCGCGCGCGTCGAGCTCGTGCCGATGGATCTCGCCGATCCGCCGTCCGTCGACGCGTTCGCGAAGAAGTTCGTCGACTCGAAGCGGCCGCTCCATCTCCTGATCAACAACGCCGGGATCATGGCGGCGCCGCTCGAGCGCGATGCGCGTGGGTACGAGTCGCAGTTCGCGACGAATCACCTCGGACACTTCCACCTCACGGCGCGGCTCTGGCCTTCGCTCGTAAAAGGCGCACGCGTGATCTCGCTGTCCTCCCGCGGGCACCAGCGGAGCGGCGTCGACCTCGAGGACACGATGTTCGAGCGCCGCCCCTACGACAAATGGTCCGCGTACGGACAAGCGAAGACCGCGAACGTTCTCTTCGCGGTCGGTCTCGACGCGCGCGGCGAGGAGCACGGCATTCGCGCCTTCGCCGTCCATCCCGGCGGCATTCTCACCGATTTGATCCGTTACCTCTCGGCAGACGAGCTGAAGGCGATGGGCATCGTCGAAGGAAAGTCGACGAGCGAGACAGTGCCGAGCCCGATCAACAAGGGCGCGGTGATGCGATTCAAGACCGTCGAGCAAGGTGCCGCGACGCAGGTGTGGGCCGCGACGAGCCCGCAGCTCGAAGGCAAGGGCGGCGTCTACTGCGAAGACTGTGACGTCGCGACGATCGTCCATGAAGTGGGCTCGTCGGGCGTGCGCCCGTACGCGATCGATCCCGCGCTCGCAGACGAGCTCTGGACGCGAAGCGAAGCGTGGACCGGCGTGAAGTTCAGCCTCTGATCGAGGCGAACAGCTTCGCCGCGCGTTCCACGCTCGCGCCGGCTCTCGGCGTGTAGAGCGTGACGCGTAGGGTGCGCCCGTCGGGCTCGACGTGCATCAGCCCGACGTGGTCGAGCTCGATCACACCCAGCTCCGGGTGCTCCACGATCTTCGCACCTTCGGGCTCGGCGAAGATCTCGTGCTCGTTCCAGAGCACGCGGAACTCGGGGCTCACCTCGGCGAGCTCGTTGGCGAGCTGATCGAACGGCGCGCGATCCGAGGCACGGCCCGCCTCGAGCCGGAAGCGCGCAACGAGAGCACGCGAGTGCGCTTGCCACTGCGAGGAGCACATACGGAGCGATGGCTTGGTGAACAGCGTCCAGAGCGAGTTCGTCCCGCGGCGATCTCCCCACAAGACCCGCGCAGCCGCGTTGCAGCGTTCAGGCGGAGCGCGCGGGCGAGGCGCTCGAGCAAACCCTCCGAGACATGGATGTCCCGTCCTTGCTCGAGCCACGTGTACCAACTGGCACCGACGTCCGCGAGCTGCGCGACCTCCTCGCGGCGCAGGCCTGGCGTTCGCGGCGGGAGCCGTCGGGCAGGCCGACGTCAGCCGGCGTGCTCAAATCTGCGCGATGGCCAGCGACCGGCGGGGCTTCTCTTTGCCGACGCGAACGTCGAGCTTCGAGAACGCGCGCTTGTACGCGGCGAAGTTGCCGCCGTCTCGCACGGCTTCGAGCACTGCCAGGCCTTCGTCCGGGCCGCCTTGCGCCAGGATGTACTCGACCCACGCCCACTTCGCGCTCGTCGAGCGAACGTCGGCGCGGCCGCGGAGGCCGCGCTTCAGGCGCTCGAGACGCTTCTCGACCACGGCGATGCCCGCGAAGCCTGCGCCGTCCATCGGCGTGTTGCGCTTCGCGCAGAACGGCGCGATGCCCAGGGCCACCGGCACGATCTTCGAGAGCTCGGTGGTGAAGCGCGCACACTCGTCGATGTCGTCGTCGCTCTCGCCCGGCAAGCCGATCATCAAGTAGAGCTTCAGCCGATCCATGCCGTGGAGCCGCGCGAGCTCGGCGCAGCGCAGGAGGTGCTTCTCCTTCGCCTTGCGCTCGAGCAGCTCGCGCATCTTCTCGCTCGGGCCGTCCATCGCCGTGGTCAGCGTGCGGTAGCCGGCGCGCGCGAGCGCTCCCACGAACTCGTCCTTCAAGCGATCGGGACGAAGCGACGAGAGACCGACCTCGCGTCCTTGCGCCGTGAGCGTGTTGACGATCTCGACGATCTTCGGGTGATCGCTGACAGCCGCGCCCACGAGGCCGACGCGCTTCGCGTCCTTGGGAATGAGCTCGAGGATCCGCTCCATCGATGCGAGTCGCATTCCGCCGTTCGTCGAGCGACGCATCACGCAGTAGGTGCAGCGTCGCGAGCAGCCGCGCTCGGTCTCGATCAGGAACATGTCGCTCAGGACCATGTGCGGCGTGCGGATGGGGGCCCACGCCGGGATCATCTCGTCCGGCACCTTGGCGACCGTGGGCAGCACCGCGCCGTGATGCTCCGGAACGAACACGTGGGGGATCTTCGCGAGCGCCGCGAGTCGATCGACGTGAGATGCCGTGCCCTCGAGCACGCGCAGCACGTCGACGATGATCTCCTCGGCCTCGCCAATCACGACCGCGTCGCAGAACGGCGCGAGCGGCAGCGGGTTCGAGAACGTCAGCGGACCACCCGCGAGCACGAACGGATGCCGGCTCGCATCACGCTCGCTGCGCAGCGCCGGGATGCTCGCGGCCTCGAGCATGCGGACGAAGCCGCCGATCTCGATCTCGTACGCGACGCTCGCGGCGAGCACAGGGAACGTCTCGAGCGGACGGAGCGACTCGTAGCTCACGGGCCTCGTCTGCGCGGCGAGATCGTTCTCGGCCTCGTCGTCGAGGACGACGCGCTCACAGGCCATCCCCGGCGTCTCCATGATGGCGCGATAGATCCGCTGGTAACCCAGCGAGCTCATGGCCGCGCCGTAGGGCGACGGATAGGTGAGGGCGACCGTGAACGGCGCTTGCTTGTCGAGACGACCCACCTCATCCATGAGGCGCGCGCGGATGCGCGACTCGCGCGTGGAATGGTCGACGACCCTCAAGGGCCCTTCTTTACGACGTTTTTTCGGGCCCGCAAGGCCTGGCGGCGGGGGCCTTCGGCGGAAGGTCTCATTTGCGTGGTTATTTACTTCGTTTCACCGAGGTCACGTGCAGATAGGGCGGCCGTAAGTATAGTGCGCGCACTTTGAAGCTCCGCCCTCTCTTCGCCCTCCTCCCGACCCTCGCCCTTGCCCTCGCGCTCCCCAAGCTGACCGCTTGCTCGAGCGACAACCCCGCTGCCACAGACGTCGGCCCCACGGCTGAGGGCGGCAACGGCGAAGGCTCGGTCACACCGCCGGGCAACGGCGAAGCGGGCACCGACGGCGGTCCGACGGGACCGCGCGGAAGCTGCGGCATCACGAAGGTCGGCACCGCGGGCGTGCTCGTCCGGGGCCGCCTCCTCACGCCGACCGATCCGCTCGACGGCGAGGTCCTCATCGACGCCTCCGGCAACATCGCCTGCGTCGCCGCGAGCTGCACGATGCCGCCGGCCTACGTGGCCGACCCCGCGGCGTACATGGCGACGTACACCGCGGCGACGCAAGTCACCTGTGCGGACGCCGTCATCTCTCCGGGCCTGATCAACCCGCACGACCACATCACGTTCGCGAACACGCCGCCGCTTCCGCACGGCACCGAGCGGTTCGAGCAGCGCCACGACTGGCGCAAGGGCATCCGCGGTCACAAGAAGATCGCGACATGGGGCACCGGCGGCGGCAACGCGGTCATCCTCGCGGAGCTCCGCTTCCTCATGAGCGGCACGACCAGCGCAGCGAGCGCCGGCGGCGCGGTGGGTCTCATCCGCAACGTCGACTCGACGGCCGCGCAGCTCGAAGGCGCCAGCGTCAAGATCGCCAACTCCGACACGTTCCCGCTTGGCGACTCGACGCCGCCAACGCCGTTCCCGCCGGCCAGCTGCGCGGGTTACGCGGCATCGCGCGCGACCGCCGCATCGATCCAGGTGTTCGACGGGTACCTCCCGCACATCGCCGAGGGCATCGACGACGCGGCGCACATGGAGATCCTCTGCCAGACCGACGAGGTCAACGATCCCACACACGATCTCCTCGCCAAGCAGACCGCCGTCATCCACGGCATCGGTCTCACCGCCACGGACATCGCGAAGTACCACCCGTCGCAGACGGCGCTCGTCTGGTCGCCGCGCTCCAACATCGATCTCTACGGAAATACCGCTCCGGTCGTCGAATACGATCACCTCGGCGTGCAGATCGCGCTCGGCACCGACTGGCTGCCGTCCGGCTCGATGAACATGTCCCGCGAGCTGCGCTGCGCCGACGAGTACAACAAGAAGTACCTCGGCAATCATTTCTCCGACAAGCAGCTCTGGCAGATGGTCACCCAGAACGCGGCGTTCGCGGTCGGCGCGAAGGACGCGCTCGGCGCGCTCAAGCCGGGCTACGCCGGTGACCTCGCCATCTTCAACGCGGGGACGTCGAAGGACTATCGCGCGGTGCTCGATGCCGGCGTCGAGGACGTCATCCTCGTCCTCCGCGGCGGCAAGGTGCTCTACGGCGACGACTCGGTCATGTCGCAGATCGGCCTCCACGGCGAGACGTGCGAGGACATGGACGTCTGCGGCATCAAGAAGAAGGTCTGCGTGAAGCAGGACGTCGGCACCGTCGATCTCGCGGCGGTGCTCGCGACCACCGTGAAGAACCCGCTCAACGGAAACACGCCCGAGCTCCTCTATCCGCCGTTCTTCTGCAAAGACGCGATCCCGACGAACGAGCCGAGCTGCACGCCCTACCGCGGGCCGACCGTTTCTTCGACGACGGCGACGCAGTACATCAACGGCGTCACGCCCACGGACAAGGACGGCGACGGCGTCGAGGACAAGGACGACGACTGCCCGACCGTCTTCAATCCGATCCGCCCGATGGACGGCGCCAAGCAGGCCGACACCGACGGCGACGGCATCGGTGATGCGTGCGACAAGTGCCCGCTCGCGACGGGCGAGGC
>JAXDMI010001126.1:0-3298 GCA_034666145.1 Myxococcales bacterium
GCCAAGAGCGATCCCGAGCCCGGCGCGTGGGTATTCGTGCAGGCCGCGACGATGTTCTGGCACGAGGGCGACTTCGACGGCGCCGACGCCGGCTTCGACAAGGCGCTCGATCGGATCTCCGACTACGCGCCCGCCAACGTCGGCAAGGGACGCGTCGCGATGGCGAAGGGCGATCACCGTCGCGCCGCCGAGCTCTTCGAGCGCGCGTGGAAGGTGAGCCCGCTCGTCGAGACCGCATGGCTCCTGGGCGACGCCAAGGAGGCGATGGGCGACAAGCAGGGCGCCGCCGACGCCTATGCGCTCGTCGAGCGCGAAGGCCGTCGTACCGATCCGCGCACGCTCTCGTTGTTCCTATCGACGAAGGGCCGCAGCGCCGCCGAGGTCGACGAGGCGCTGAAGCTCGCACGCGAGGAGTACGAGGTCCGGAAGGACATCACGAGCGAGGATGCGCTCGCGTGGGCGTACTACCGCACGGGGCACATCGCCGAGGCGAAGGCGTCGATCACGAAGGCTCGCCGTCTCGGCACGCCCGACGCGCGGCTCATGTTCCACGAGGGCGCGATCCGCATCGCCGCCGGGGAGACCAAGCAAGGCAAGAAGCTCGTCGCCGACGCGCTGAAGAAGAACGCGGCGTTCGACGCGACCGGCGTGAAGGAAGCGAAGGCGCTGCTCGACGACCGCATGGCGGCGCGCTGAGCGCCCGCGCGCGATGCACACCATCGGGCCGCCGGAGCGCGGCCCGCCTCCGTAGCCCCGATCACGGCGTCGTTTGCAGCGGCTCGGAGGGCGTCGGCTCCGGCGACGTCGGGATGGGAGCGCTCGACGGCGTCGGCGTCGGCGTCGCAGTCGAAGTCGAGCTCGAAGTCGAGTCGTCGTAGGGCGTGGCCGTCGTCGTCGTCGCAGGCGTCGCCGGCTCGGTCGCCGGCGGATCATTGGCGTAGCGCAGACCTGCGGCGCCCGTCGTGGTGGGCTCGGCTGCCTGCCGATGCTTCGTCGCGCCGGGCGCGCTCCTCGCGGGCGCGGCCGGTTCCGTGGCGCCAACCCCCGTCCCCGCGGGTTCGTCCGCCGTCGCGGGCGCATTCGGCAACGCGGTTACGGCCGTCGCCGGCGCGGCCGCCGTCGGTTGCGTCTCGGGCGCCGGCGCAGGTTCGGCGGTCACGGTCGACGGCTCCGCCGGAGTTGCGGCGCCGCTCGTCACCTCGGTGTTACCGGTCGCATCGGGCGGCGCGGCGCCGGTCCAACGCGGAAGCTTTCCGCTCTCCGCCAGGAACCACGAGCCTCCGAGCACGAGCGCGATCAAGGCCGCAGATACAATCGCGAACCCCGGCCTCGCCTTTCGTGTCGGCACCGGCGCGAGCGTGCCGCCTACGAGTGACGTGCGCGAACCGTGGCCGAACCACGCGTCGGTGATGCTCAGGCGATCCGTCTCATCGGCCGTAGGCGGCGAAAGCGCCGTCGAGGACGCCGCGGAACCGGGGATCGATCCGCTCACGATGCCCGCCCGGGACATCATGAGCGCGACCTTCCGCGCCGACGTGTGTCCGCGCGGAGCGAAGGGCGCGAGCAGGCGTGCGAGCTCGGTGACGTTCGCGAGCTTGTCGCGCGGATCGATCGACAGCGACCGCGCGACGGCATGCGCGAGACCCGTCGGCAACGTCTGGGCGCCGTCTGCTTCTTCGACGAGGCGGCCGGTGCAGAGGACTCGGAGCATGACGCCCAGCGCGGCGACATCGCGCGCGACGTCCTCCTTCGCAGCACGCTCCGCCTTCGCGGCAGTGGTCCACGCCACCTTCACGCTCGGCTCGCCGGTTCCGCGCACGAGGTAGATGTTGTCGAGACGCAGATCGCCATGCGCCATCCCGAGCGCATGGGCCTCGGCGATCGCCTCGCACGCTTCGAGCGTCCAGGCGACGGCGAGCGGAAGGGGCAGCGTGCCCTTCACCTCGATCTCGGCAGCCACCGTGCACGGCGCCGCCTCGCGCACGGCGTAGGGCATGCCCCCGACGTTGCCGACGTCGAGGATGCGCAGCACGTGCTCACCCTCGAGACGCTGCGCCATCATCGCGTCGCGCTCCCACTTCCGCCGCGCCTTGGGCTCCTCGAGGCTCGATGCGATCTCGACCGCGACGCTGTGGTTCAGCGTGAGATCGACGGCGTCGAAGACGGCGCCGGCCTCGGTTCGCCCGACCTCGCGGTCGAGACGATAGCGATCGGCGAGCGTGTCACCCGCCTCGGGCGCGCGGTGCGCGGAGGAAGCAGACGGAGGAGCAGAGCGGAACGATTCGGGGTTGGCGCGCGACGTGTGCATGGCGTTGGCTCCTCAGGCGTAGGTGCGACGGCGGCGTCCGGCGATCAGCGAGATGAGGCCGACGAAGAGCGCAGAGCCGGCGATGGACCAGATGATGGGGAACGTCGTGTTGCCGACGTGGATGGCGAAGAGCTCGGGGAGCCCGATGAGACGAGCGAGCCACGTGCCGACGAGCGCGCCCACGAAGCCGACGCCGATCGACGCCAGGAAGCCGCCCGGGAACCAGCCGACGATGGCCTTACCGGCAGCGCCGCAGATACCCGCGATGAGGAGGAGAACGAGAAGCTCGACGATGGTCATGGGAAATTCCTTTCGAACCTCCCCGTGGAGCAACCGCTGTACCGCGAGCACACCTCCGGAAGCCGGACGCCCGAATGGACGTCAGAAGAGGAGGGGAGTACCTGATTCCGCGGACTTGGCGGAATCGGCGCGCACGGCAGAGCCGGGCCGCCGCGCCACGAACGTGGCGGTTTTACGGGGTGAAATGGCGCGGTCGAGGTATCAGTACGTGCGGTGCAGCCGGGCTCGAACATGACGCGTAGGAGAGTCATGGCGAAGCGGACGGTGACTGCGGCGCTCGCCTTCGTCGCGGCGATGGCCCTCGCGACGCTCTTCACAGTGCGCGCCGAAGCGCACGCCATCGGGCTCTCCACCGGCGAGTACGCCGCGAAGGGCGAGAGCGTCACTGCCAAGCTCGCGTTCGCGCGCGGTGAGGTGGCGAGCGTGCTCCCGAACCTCGACGAGAATCGCGACGGTCACGTCACGGCGTTCGAGGTCGAGTCGGCGAAGAAGGACCTCGAGACGCGCGTGCTCGGACGCGTGCACGTCACGCGCGGCGGCGCAGCGTGCGCGGCGGTCTTGATCGGCGCGGAGCTCACGGAGCAAGACGGCATCGTCATCGACGGTCGCTTCGACTGCGGCAAGAGCGGCAAGAGCGAGAAGAGCGCCACGAACGAGAAGAGCGCGTTCGACGTCGACCTCGTGCTCCTC
>JAXDMI010001127.1:0-6826 GCA_034666145.1 Myxococcales bacterium
CTGCGCGAACGTCGCGGTCTCGTCGATCGCGGTGACCATCGACTCGACGGTGGCGCGGACCTCTTCGGTCGAGCGCGCCTGGCCGTCGGCGAGGGCGCTCAGGCGCTCGGTGCCGGCCTCGATCGACGAGACGAGCTTGGCCTGACGCCGCGCGGCTGCGGTCTGCCGGTCCTTCGCGCGCGAATCCTTGACGCTGCGCGGATTGCCGTTTTCCTCAGACATCGAGTGGCTCCTCTCCAATCACCTTCGCGAAATCGAGCACCATCACGGTGCGGTCGCCGAGCTGGGCGACGAACTTGACGAAACCTCGGGCGCCGTCGTCGACGAGCCGCGGCGGCGGCTTGAGCTGCGAGGGCGTCATGCGCACCACCTCGCGAGCGCTGTCGACGACGAGCGCGACCGTCCGGTCGTGCTGCTCACCGACGACGACGCGCGTCTCGAGCGTGCGCTCCTTCGGCGCCAGGCCGAAGCGCGCGCGCAGATCGACGACGGGAACGACGCGACCGCGCAGCTGGATGATGCCCGCCACGAACGACGGCGCTCCCGGCACAACCGTCGAGCCGGTATACGACTCCATCTGGAGAACGACGTCGGCGGGCAACGCGTAGAGCGTGTCGTCCACCTTGAAGAGGACGTGGAGGATCGGCGCGTCGGGTAGGGCGGCGACCGGAACGATGGCAGCGTCTCTCATGCGGCTTCTCCCCGGCCCTGATTGAGCTTGCCGGTCAGACCGATGAGATCGAGGACCAGCGTGGCGCGGCCGTCACCGAGATCGGTCGAGCCCGACACCCCGGTCACGGCGACGAGCGGATCGACGAGCGGACGCACCACGGTCTCTTGCTGTCCGAGGACGCGCTCGATCGCGAACGCCACCGGCTCGTCGTGGCCGCGTCGAACGAGGAGCGCTTGCGCGGCATCGCCGCCGCCGTCGAGATGCTGGCCACCTTCGCCGATGAGACCGAGCGCCCGCGCGAGATCGATGACGGGCACCGTCTCGTCGCGGCGCGCAAAGAAGCGTGTCTCGCGACCGGCCACGCGGGGCCCGCGGACCATGCGCGCCGGATCGAGGTCGATGATCTCTTCGACCACCGGCACCGGAACGACGAAGCGCTGGCCGCCGCAGCGGAGCATGAACGCGTCGACGATGGCGATGGTGAGCGGGACGCGCAGCACGAAGGCGGTGCCGACACCGGGCTTGGTCTCGAGCATGAGCTCGCCCCCGAGCCCGTCGACCACGATCTTGCGCACGATGTCCATGCCGACGCCGCGACCGCTCGTCGTGTCGACGCGATCGCGCGTCGAGAGACCGGGACGACAGAGGAGCTCGAGCAACGTCGTGTTGTCGGGAGCCTCACGTCCTGCCTTCGCGGCGACGCGCGCGCGATCGACGCCGCGCCCGTCGTCTTCGATGCGGATCTCGATCTGCCGGTTGTTGCGCGACGACGAGCTGACCGTGATGGTGGCGTGCTCCGGCTTGCCGCTGCGCACGCGCTCGTCCGGCGTCTCGATGCCGTGATCGACCGCGTTGCGGAGGATGTGCACGAGGGCCGGGAAAATGCGCTCTGCGACCGTCTTGTCGAGCTCGGCGCCGCCGCCTTCGAGCGAGAGGCGCACTTGCTTGCCGGTGGTGCGACCCAGGCCGCGGATGACGAGCGGCAAGCGATCGAGCACCGTTGCGAACGGGATCATCCGCACGCGAAGGATTGCCGCGCGGAGATCGCGTAGCTGCCGCGCGTTGTCGACGAGGATGGCGTCGAGGTCGCGCGTGTCGGCGCCGGCGTCGCGCAGCCGCGTGGCGGCCCGGGCGAGTCGCGAGCGCGTCACGATCAAGCCGGAGAGCTTCTCGATGGTGTCGTCGATGCGTGCGACGTCGACGCGGAGGACACCGGGACGCTGGACCTCGACGTGCGCGTCGTCGCCGCTCGCCGGCGTATCGATCGCTCCGGTGCCCGTCCGCGGGTCGGGATCCGAGATCGGGCCGAGCGGCAACAGCCGCGCCGCGAGGATCTCGCGCACGTCCTCGCGAGGAACGCCGGCCGCCTCGGCGACTGCGTCGAGCGACGCTTCGCTGAGAAGGATCACGGCGAAGAGGAGCCCGCCGGGCGTCGCTTCGCTGGCCGGCATCGCCATCGGCAGCACGCGGACGATCTCGCCGATGGCGATGAGGCGATCGCGGAGCGTTGTGATGGTGAGACCGCGCTCGGCCTTCGCGGGGGCAGGCGCGAAGTCGATCCGCACGCCATGACGTCCCGCCGCCGCGCCCTGCGCCAGCTGCGCCAGCTCGGAGGCTGTGAGCTTCTCGCCGACCTCCGGGTCGATGGGAGCGTCGGGCGTGATCGAATGCGGGGTGACGTCCGCCTCTGTGGCGGCCTCGACGGCATCGAGCTCGGCGAGCGTGCCGGGCGCCGCTTCGAGGACCGGCTCGTCGTTCGCGACGGCGCGCACGCGCGACTCGATGGCGCGCGTGCCGGCGATCATGGCCTCGAGCGCGCGCTCTCCGAGGACGCCGCCCGCGCGATCGGCGGCGCGCAGCACGGTCTCCATGCGATGCGCGATGTTGACGACGGGCTCGATGCCCACCATGGAGCTGAGGCCCTTGATGGTGTGGAGCAGCCGCATCAGCTCGCGGAGCTCGCGCGGCGACGACTTGCCGGTGCGATTGGCGGTGTCGACCGCAAGGAGGCCGGCATTGATGGCGCCGAGGTGCTCGTCCACCTCCGCGAGGTAGGCCGCGCGGAACTCGCGCAGATCGACTTGCACGGACTAGCCCGGCCCGCTGAGCAGCGACTGCACTTCGTGGAGGATCACGTCGGGCGCGAACGGCTTCGTCATGTAACGCGACGCGCCGGCGGCGAGCACCGCGAGTCGCGAGGCGTCGTCACCGCGGGTGGTGACGATCAGGATGGGCAGCGTCCGCAGCTTGTCCTGGCTCCGCACGAACTCGACGACCTCGAGCCCGCCGATGTCAGGCATGTTGAGATCGAGCACGAGGATGTCGAAGCTCTTGAGCGATAGGCGCTCGATCGCTTCGAGGCCGCTCGCCGCATGCGTGATCGAGAGGTTGGGATCGGGGCGCAGACACGCAGCGATCATGTCGCGCATGACCTTGCTGTCGTCGACGACGAGGACTTCGGGCACGTTGAACCTATAGACCTTCGCAAGCTATTCGGGGCGTCCTGCGTGTCAACGATCACAGATGGAGGTGCCGATTCGAGTCCTGCGACAGCTTGCCCCTGCCATCTGCGCCTCTACACATCCGCGTACGGATAGCGCGCCGCGCGACGCGCGGTGGTATTCGTGGAGCCTAGCTTTTGATGACGACAGCTTCGATCGACCGCGGACGTGTATGGGTCCTCGAGGACAGCGCTCTCGAAGCCGAGATGGTGCGCCGCGCACTCGCGGTTCATCACGACGTCGAGATGTTCACCGACGGCTCGGTGGTCCTCGAACGAGCCGCAGCGACACCCGTGCCCGACGTCGTCGTCCTCGACTGGCATTTGCCCGGCATCAGCGGTGTCGAGGTGTGTCGCGTGCTCCGCTCCGGCAACGACGCCATGTCGCTGCCGATCCTCATGCTCACCTCGCACGGCCACAAGGACGCCGTGCTCGAGGCGCTCGCGGCCGGCGCCAACGACTACGTCACGAAGCCCTACGACATGCCGGAGGTCATCGCGCGCGTCTCGACGCTCGTCCGCACGAGCCGCCTCCAGCGCGCGCAGCTGCGGCGTTCGCGTCATCTTGCGCTGTCCGCGGACATCGGCGCCGCGCTCACCACCGGCAAGAACCTCCTCGAGATCGCCGAGCGTTGCTGCGAAGCCATCGCGGCCCACCTCGACGGCGTGGCCATCGAGGTCTGGACGATGCGCGCCGGAGAGCTCGCGCTGTTCGCGTCCCGATCCAAGCCGGGGTCGCTCGTTCCGGCGCCGGTCATCCACGCCGTCGCGAAGAGTCAGCGGGCGCTCCTCACCGACGGCGTCAAGACCCATCCCGAGCTCCGGAGTCACGACTGCGGTCACGCGAGCGGCTTCACTGCGCTGCCGCTCGTCGTCCGGGGTGAGACGGTCGGCGTCCTCGCGTTCTGCACGTCGCAGCCGCTGAACGACGCGCTCGGTGTCCTCGGCACCGTTGCCGACCTCCTTGCGCTCGGAATTGCCCGTGCCCGTGTCGAAGAGGAACGCGCCGTGCTCCTCGATCGCGAGCGCAACACGCGTGCAGAGGCCGAGGCCGCGAACCGTAGCAAGGACGAGTTCCTCGCGATGGTCTCGCACGAGCTGCGCACGCCGCTGAACGCCATCACGGGCTGGACCGCGATGCTGCTCGCGGGGGGCCTCGAGCCGGCGCGGGTCAAGCGTGCGCTCGAGACCATCGAACGGAGCGCGCGCTCGCAGGCGCAGCTCATCGACGACCTCCTCGACATCAGCCGCATCATCTCCGGCAAGCTGCGCGTCAACGTCGGCAGTGTCGACGTGCCGCTGGTCGCCGACATGGCGCTCGAGTCGGTGCGCCTCGCCGCCGATTCGAAGGGCGTCACGCTCGACGCCGTCCTCGATCCCGCGGCCGGTCAGCTGACCGGCGATGCCGACCGCATCCAGCAGATCATCTGGAATCTGCTCTCGAACGCCATCAAGTTCACGCCCAAGGGCGGCAAGGTGCAGCTCCGCGTGACGCGCGAGGAGCGCGGCATCGTGATCGCGGTCATCGACACCGGCCAAGGGATTCCTCCCGAGTTCGTTCCCCACGTCTTCGAGCGCTTCAAGCAGGTCGACGGCACCATGACGCGCTCGAAGGGCGGTCTCGGTCTCGGGCTCGCCATCGTCAAGCACCTCGTCGAGCTGCATGGCGGCACCATCGAGGTGTCGAGCGATGGAGTTGGTAAGGGCGCTTCTTTCCGCGCCGTCCTGCCCGGTGCCGGCCCGGAGCGCGACTCCGCCGCCGACGCGGGCCCGACGTTCTCGGTGCCGCGGCCGAGCTTCGATCGTCCGCGTGAGCTCGAAGGTGTCCGCGTTCTCGTCCTCGACGACGAGGCGGACGCGCGCGACCTGATCAAGACCCTCCTCGAGTCGTGCAAGATGCGCGTCACGACGGTGTCCTATGCGGCCGAGGCCTTCGAGGTGGTGCGTAGGCAGGACGTCGACGTCGTCCTCTCCGACATCGCCATGCCGATCGAGGACGGTCTCTCGTTCATCAAGCGCGTGCGCGCGCTGACGCGCGAGGAGGGCGGTCGCGTGCCGGCGGTCGCGCTCACCGCCTATGCGCGGCTCGAAGATCGAACGCGCGCGCTGCGAGCGGGCTTCAACAGTCACGTCGCGAAGCCCGTCGAAGCGTCGGAGCTCCTCGCGGTGATCACGAGCCTCGTCACTCGTTAGATCTCACGACGGCGGGTTCTCCCAGGGCTTCATCACCCAGCCGCCGAAGATGCTCGTGCGGTCGAGGAGGATGAGCAGGCCCGCCGAGATGAGCTCCTCCACCGCGAGGCAGATCTCGTCGAGCGCTTCGCGCATCTCCGTTGCGCCGATGTAGCGGTCACGCGCTCGGTAACGATTGCGCCAGACGAGCTCGACGCTGTCCAGCGTCTCGCGTGCGGTGCTCGAGCAGCCGTCGACGAGACACGCGTATACGAGACGCGCAGCATCGCTCAGCCGCGTGAGGCGCGCATGCGACCACTGGATCTCCTGGATGCGAGAGACGCCCAGCTGATCGGTGCTCGCGATGACATGCTCGGTTTCGTTTCGACGGTTCACGGGTCACCTCGTCCGCGGGCGCGGCGTCCTTTCGGTCACGGGTCGAGAGCACCTACTGCAACCTCCGTGCGACGCGCATTCACAGCTGGGCAGTGGCGAGCGTTCCGCCTGCTTCCGCTGGAAAAGCGCGTGAACCTCGCGGTCGAGCTGCCGCGCCGTACCGCAGCACCGTGTCGACGATGTACCGGGAATCTCGCGGTTGGGAATTCACGTAGGTTCGGGATCCCGAGCTCTCCGCGCGGCGACCAAGCGCACTGATGTGGTAGCGTCCGACCGTGGCCTCTTACGTCGACGTCGACCCGCACTCGTGGACCGCCGTGCTCGATGATCTGCGCGCGACGGTGGGCAAGACCGCAGCGCTCGAGAACGCGGCCGAGCACGTGAAGCGCGCGCTCTATGCCACCTTCGAGGCCAGCACCGCGCTCGCCCGCGTGTACGCCGTCGTCCCGTATCGCGATCTCACCGCGCCCGTCGCAGCGTTCGTCGACGAGCTCGCAGCGAAGACCGGACAGACCGCGCACGTCCGCCCCGAGACGCCAGTCCTCACGCTCCTCGCAACGCACGGCAGGCAAAAGGATTGGTGCGATCGCACCAAGTCGAAGGGGCACGTCGCGATCCCGCTCGTGTCCGCGGAGTTCGTTCAAGCCATCCCGATGGTGGCGCGCCTCCTCAAGGAGCTCGGGGTCGATCTCGCATGGCTCGACGCTGCCACCGACGTGAATGCGCGACGGCTGCTCGGCGGCTTCAACGGCCTCTTCTTCGTCGACGACGCCGCGACCGCGAGGGACAACCTCGGCCGCCTCGTCATCCCCGCGCAAGACTTCGTCGAGGAGCAAGACGTGAAGACCGTCTTCGGGATGGGCGGCTTCTATCCCGACAACACGCTCATCGTGATCATCGTCTTCGCGCGCGAGACGCTGCGGCGCAGCCAAGTCGAGCGCTTCACGTCCCTCATCTCGCTGTTCAAGGGCGAGACGTTCGGCGTGGTCCGCGCGCGCAAGTTCTTCAGCTGACGAGACTCACCTGACGAGACGCGCTGACACGGCACGCGAAGTGCTTCACCTCTCCGGAGCCACGTGAACGAT
>JAXDMI010001128.1:0-2505 GCA_034666145.1 Myxococcales bacterium
CCCTGGACGTATTCAATCTGAAGCGCGAGAAGGTCGGCTCGATCGACCTGGCGGACGAAGTGTTCGCTGCCGAGGTGAAGGAACACCTCTTCTACGAAGTGGTGAAGGCGCAGCTCGCGTCGCGCCGCGCAGGCACGGCCGGTTCGAAGAACCGCTCGGCTGTCGCAGGCTCGACGAAGAAGCGCATCAAGCAGAAGGGGACCGGCGGCGCTCGCCACGGCACCATCCGCGCCCCTATCTACGTCGGCGGCGGTCAGGCGCACGGGCCTCGCCCGCGTGACTGGTCGTACCGGCCGCCGCGTCAGGTGCGCATCGGCGCCCTCCGCAGCGCCCTCTCGAAGTTCGCGAAGGAAGGCCGCCTCGTCGTGGTCGATTCCTTCACGGTCTCCGAGATCAAGACCAAGGGCGTGCTCAGCGCGCTCGCGACCTTGAAGACGGATCGCAAGACGATGATCGTCGACAGCGCGTCGAACGAGAACCTTCGTCTCTCCATTCGCAACTGCGAGGATCACCAGTTCCTGCCCCCCGAGGGCGTGAACGTCTATGACCTGCTCCGGCACGACACGCTCGTCCTCTCCAAGGACGCAGCGAAGGCGCTCGAGCTCCGCTGCCTCGATCGAGGAGCAGAGAAATGATTACCTCTGAAACCATCATCCGCCGTCCCATTTTCCTGACGGAGAAGTCCAACACGCTCCGCGGTCAGAACCAGGTCGTGTTCGAGGTCCAGCGGACCGCGAACAAGATCCAGATCAAGACCGCCGTGCAGACGCTCTTCAACGTCAAGGTGACGAGCGTCAACACCATGATCTATCGCGGCAAGGATCGCCGCATGGGTCGGGGCTACGCCAAGATGCAGAACTGGAAGAAGGCCGTCGTGACCCTCGCCGAGGGCGAGAACATCGACTTCTTCGCCGAGAGCACGGCAGGAGAGAGCTGAGATGGCACTCAAGAAATACAAGCCGACGAGCCCCGCTCGTCGCTACTACACCGGCTACGACTTCAAGGAGCTCACCCCCGGCAAGAAGCCGGAGAAGAAGCTCACCGAAGGCCAGGCCCGCACCGGCGGACGCAACACGCACGGTCGCATCACCAGCCGCTTCCGCGGCGGTGGACACAAGCAGCGCTTCCGTCTCATCGACTGGAAGCGCCCGAAGATCGGCGTTCCCGCGACCGTCGCGGCGATCGAATACGATCCCAACCGCACCGCGCGCCTCGCGCTCCTCCACTACGTGGACGGCGACAAGACGTACATCCTGGCGCCCGACGGCCTCAGCGTCGGCGACAAGATCGTCGCGAGCCGCAACGCCGACATCAAGCCCGGCAACTCGATGCCGCTCCGGCACATCCCGCTCGGCACCATGATCCACAACATCGAGATGCGGAAGGGCAAGGGCGCTCAGCTCGTTCGCTCGGCCGGATCCGGTGCGTCGCTCATGGCGAAGGACGGCGACTACGCGCAGATCCGCATGCCCTCGGGCGAGGTCCGCATGATCCATCAGGACTGCCAGGCCACCATCGGCCAGGTCTCCAACATCGATCACGCGAACGTCTCTCTCGGCAAGGCCGGTCGTACGCGCTGGCTCGGCAAGCGCCCGCACCAGCGCGGCGTTTCGATGAACCCGGTCGAGCACCCCATGGGCGGCGGCGAAGGCCGCACGTCCGGTGGTCGTCATCCCTGCTCCCCCTGGGGCCAGCTCTCGAAGGGTCTCAAGACGCGCAACAACAAGCGCACCGACGCCATGATCGTGAAGCGTCGCGGACTGAAGGGTTAAGGACTAGCTCATGCCTCGTTCAATTAAGAAGGGCGCGTTCGTCGACGGTCATCTCATGGAGAAGATCGCCGCCGCACAGGCCACGCAGTCGAAGAAGGTCATCAAGACCTGGTCGCGTCGCAGCACGGTCGTTCCGGAGGCCATCGGCCTCACGTTCGCCGTGCACAACGGTCGCAAGTTCGTTCCGGTGTTCGTCACGGAGAACATGGTCGGGCACAAGCTCGGCGAGTTCGCCCCGACCCGCACGTTCCACGGCCACTCGGGCGACAAGAAGGCGAAGGTCAAGCAGGGCGGAGCACCGCCGCCCGCACGCTGATCCTCGTCTCGTAACGCACGAACGCAGCTCCCTCGATCACGAGGCGAGCTGCGTTTTTGCTTTTGTGCGGCGTGGTAGGCTGGTCGCGTGCGTTGGTTCCGTTCCGTGCGGCTCGCGTTGATCGCGAGCGCAAGCGTCCTTGCGTGTGACAGCGGACCGGATCCGCTCCCGGCGTCGACCTTCACGGACCCGCCGCCGAACGCCCTCGACATCGTGGGTCACGTTCACATCGGAACGGAGCGCGTCGCAGCGGCGCTCGTGCGTGTCGACCCGAGCCCCGGCGCGACCGTCGACCCGCTCTTGCTCGCGGCGAGCGAAACGAATCCGAAGTTCGCGCGGACGGTGACGGCCGATGCGGCGGGCGCGTATCGGCTCCCGTTCAACCCCTCCGTGTACGACCTCTCGATCACGCACGAT
>JAXDMI010001129.1:0-10903 GCA_034666145.1 Myxococcales bacterium
CGACAACACGTTCGCGACGCCGATGCTCCAGCGCCCGATGGATCTCGGCGCGACGATGGTCGTCCACTCCACGACGAAGTATCTGAACGGTCATTCCGACGTCGTCGGCGGCGCCGTGATGACGAGCGACGACGCGCTCGGCGAGAAGCTCCACTTCATCCAGAAATCGGTGGGCGGCGTGCCGAGCCCGTTCGATTGCTACCTGGTCCTACGCGGCCTCAAGACCCTGGGCGTGCGCATGAAGCAGCACGTCGCCAGCGCGCGCACCCTCGCCGAGCACCCCGCGATCATGACCCACGCGAGCCTCCCGGCCGACGTCCGCGCCAGCCTCGGCATCGGCGACGGGCTCATCCGTTTGAGCGTCGGCCTCGAGGACGTGGACGACCTCGCGGAAGACCTGGACCGCGGGTTCCAGGCCGCTGCGAAGGCCTGAGGCCGAGATTTGCCTCGAAAGCGCGGAATCGCGCTCGATGATGTAGAATGCGGGGGCGCTCAGGTCGCGTGAATCACACGACACGAGCTCTCCGTCAGGCGGTCCACTTCGGGTCGCTCAGCGTCCCGCCCCTGCCTTTCTTTCCACGGGAGATCCGATGTTCCGTCGACACCACCTCTTCGCGATCGTCAGCTTTGGCCTCGTCATCGGCGCCACGTCGGTCGGTTGCTCCGATCCCGCGCAGGCGACTCCCCGCGTCACCTTCGAGGGCGACGTGACTGCCGGAACGCACCCGCAGGCAGGCTGCGGCAAGACCGGCGGCTCGTTCGCGTTCACGATCGGAAGCTTCGGCAACCCGCAGCTCGGTCACATGAACGGCGATCCGGCGGCGCCGCTCATCGATCCCGTGCGTCCGATCGACGACGGCGCGTCCGATCAGCAAGGCACCGTCTCGCTCTCGTGCTCGGTCACGGCGGAAGGCGACGGCTTCCAGGTCAAGGCAACCGCCCAGCTCACCGGAGCGACCGGCGGCGCAGTCTCGGTCTTCGGACACGTGGCGACCACCGGCGACAGCCCAAACGTCACCGTGAACCTCTCGAAGAGCGCCGAGACCTTCAAGAGCACCACCTGCGTCGTGACCTACGACGCGGCGGCGGGACAAGCGGTCGCCGCCGGACGCATCTGGGCGAACATCGACTGCGCGGACGCAAGCAACGACCAGGCGCAGCAGCTCTGCTCGAGCCACGTGCAGATCCGCCTCGAGAACTGCGCCCAGTAGCTCGGGTGAGCTCGCTCCGTCGCTAGCTAGCGCGGCCCGTCACTCGATCATCGTCGCGAGAAGCGCCTCGACCTCGAGGCGCGTCTCGAGCTCGGGCTTCGCCTTGAGGAACGCCTCGAGGTAGCGGCGTGCCGCCGGGTTGTCGCCGCGCGCGGCGTACGCGAGACCGACGGCGTAGAGCGCGTCGGCATCGTGCGGCGCCTGGTCGACGGCGATCATGCCTTCCTTGATGGCCTCGCGGATCCGACCGAGCTTCCGCTCGACGTGCGTGATGGCGATGCGCGCGCCGAGATGCTTCGGCGCGAGGTTCAAGCACGCGCGATACGCATCGCGCGCAGGCTCCATCTCGCCGACCTCGTAGAGCGCCTGGCCCATGAAGAAGAACGCATAGGCATTCGTGGGGTCGGCCGTCACGACGTCGCGCAGCACGCGCAGCGCCTCGTGGAAGCGCTCCTCGTGCATCAGCTCGGCGGCTTCGTCGACGGCTTCCCAGTGTGCAGCATCGCGGTCCATGGAGGAGCGGGCTAGCATGCAGCGCGCCCAGCGTAAAATGCGGCCTCTTGCGACCCCAAAGCTCCGGTCTTTCGTGGCCGCAGCTGCCCTAGCGGCAGCGGTCGGCGCGATCTTCTGGGTGCCGTCGCAAGAGGCGGCACACGGCTTTTTCCCGGCCCCGCTCGACGACGTCTACATCCATTTCGACTTCGCGCGTTCGCTCGCGCGCGGGCATCCGTTCGAGTGGCTGCCCGGCAACGGATACTCGTCGGGCGAGACGTCGCCGCTCTACGCCGTGGTGCTCGCGCTCGGGTACGTGCTCGGTTTCCGCGGGCGCCTGCTCGGGGTGTGGGCCGCGATCGTGGCCGTGCTCGCGGTGGCGTCGTTCCTTCGCTCCGTTCAGCTCCTCGCGAGGCCGTGTCCGCGGTGGCTTTTGGGCGCGATCGCCGTGCTGGTCCTCTCGGTCGGCATCGTCGACTGGTCGCTCTTCAGCGGCATGGAGGTCGCGACGTTCGCGGCAGCGCTCGGGCGGACGCTCCTCGCGCTCTCGCGTGCGCGCGCTCCCATCGACGAGCGTGGCGGTCTCACGCGCGAGGCTTCGCAGTGGCACCTCGGCGCGTGGGGCGCGACGCTCGTGCTGCTGCGCCCCGAAGCGGGCGTCCTCGTCGGCGTCTTCGCGATCATCGCCGCGCGAGGCGCAGCGCGGCGCTCGGGGTTCGCTGCGCTGCTGCGGAGCGCGCTGCCGGGGCTCGTCGTGACGGCGCTCGTCCTCGGCGTGAATCGTCTCGCGACGGGCACAGCGCAATCCGCCGGCGCGCAGCTGAAGCTGCTCTCGTCGAATCCGTATCTCTCAGACATCGATCGCTCGCGGGCCTACGTTGAGAACCTGATCACGTTCGCGATCAAAGGCGTTCGCGCCGAGCTCTCCGTCGTTCGTGTGCTGGGCCTCGTCGTGCCGGCGCTTGCCGCGGCGGCGCTCGTTCCTCGCGGTCGACGACCGGTCGCGGCCGCTTGTCTCGGCGGCGCGCTCGCGTGGATCCTGCTCGTGTCGTTCAACAACAACGCGCTGTTCCACAACTTCCGTTATTACGTGCCCGCGTTGCTGCTCGTGCTCGTTGCCGCGTCCTCCGGCGCCGCCGCCGTCGCGCGCGGGCTCGGGCCGCGAGCGGGGCCCTTGCTCGCGGGCTCACTCGTCGCCTCGGCGATCGTCGTCGCCGGCGCGCGCATCCCCGCGCAGGTCCAGCATTTCGCGCGCGCCGCCGGGAACATCCGCGATCAACAGATCGAGGTCGCCGAGAAGCTCGCGCGGAGGATGGAACCAGGCGCGCGCGTACTGCTCGGCGACGCCGGTGCCATCCCCTTCGTGTCGGATCGCGCGGCGCTCGATGCGCTGGGGCTCGGCGGCTATCACCGCATGCCGTTCGCGCGCGCCGCCGTGAACGGCGAGGCGTCGACCGTGGAGCTGATCGAGCGACTCGAGCCCTCGGAGCGTCCCGGTTACCTCGCGCTCTACCCGAACTGGTTCGGCATGATCACGTCACGCTTCGGCGTCGAGCTCGATCGCGTCACGCTCACCGACAACCTGATCTGCGCCGGCCCCACCAAGGTGATCTACCGCGCCGACTGGAGCGCGCTCGACACGCCCGCGGGCGTTCGCGAGGCATCGGCAACGATGCTCGACGAGCTCGACGTCGCCGACGTCATCAGCGAAGCCGAGCACGGCTACACGTCACCGGCACCGAACGGCGGCTGGACCACGCTCGACATCCTCGCCGACGATCGCGGTCGGCCTCGCTTCGACGGCGGCCGGATCATCCCCGCCGGCGGCACCGAGTCGTTCGTCGTCGCGAGGCGCGGCGAAGGAGCGCGCGACGCGAAGCGTGACGACGCCCAGCGAGTGCGCATCGTCGTTCGCATCGACGAGGGCACGCGCGGCCTTCGCGTGCACACGCCGCGCGCCACGGCAGACCTGCTCGTGTCAGCGACGGCGCCGGGCGGCGCACGCGCCGCTTGGCGCGAGGCAAGCACGGTCATCGACGCGCTCGCACCGGGCGACGTCATCACGCTCGAGGCGACGTCCGGTGAGTACCGGAACTATCACGTGTGGATCACGGCAGAGGCGCAGGCCGCTGCGCTCACCCGCTGACGGGCGGCGGCGGATCGGAATTTCGCAATGCTGAGAGCTCGCGCATCGTGGGCTGCGAGAACGCAACGCGCACCGAATCGGGGATGCGCGTCGGTCGACCTGTCGCGAGCTCGATGAAACCCCACGTCGTCATCGCGCGCGCGACCACCAGCTCGGGCACCTCGGGCGTGCCGATCCGGACGATCTCCGTGGCGCGTTTGCACTTGGCGGCGGACGCGCTGTCGATCCACGTACGCAGCTCGAGCTTCTCGCCGCGTACGACCGGACGCAGGTAGTCGATCTCGTGGCGCCTCACGACGAAGACGGCGCCGAGCTGCGCGTAGCCCTCCATGTCGAGCCCGACCGTAGCGGAGTGCGCCACGGCCACGTCCTGCACCCAACGCAAATACGCGATATTGCTCGCGTGTCCGAGCATGTCGATGTCGTCGTCACCAACTTCCATCCCGAGCGTGAACCGCGCAGGCGGCGGGGAGTCGGACGAAACGGAGCCGGGGCTGGGGGGTGATGAGGGCGTCGCGGCAGCGGTCATCGAGGGGTCGGGCACCCTAGCAACAACTTTGGCCCTGCGCACGGTTCGTGCTTCCACTCGTAACTGTATTGCCTCCGCCCGCTCACCTGACCGACGCCATTCCGCCGCTCTGGACCTCACGCGGCTACGTCCCCACGACGTTCCGCTCGCGTCTCACAGAGACCGTGGCCACGCTCCGTGAAGTCGCGCTCATGGCGCGAGACATCGCGCCGGTCGTCCCCGCCGAGTGCGCTCCCGCCGACGACGTCGTGGTGCTCATCCACGGCTTCTTCGCGAGCGCCGGCGTGTTCCGTCCGATGCGCAGCCATCTCGTGAGCGGTACCAACGCCAAGGTCGCGAGCTTCACGCATGCGCCCGGCGCCGGCATCGAACGCATCGCGCGCAGTCTGGCGCGGCTCGTCGCGCGCATCCCTGTCGGGTGCCGCGTGCATCTCGTCGGGCACAGTCTCGGCGGCCTCGTCGCACGCTGGTACGTGCAGGAGCTCGGCGGCCACGCGCGCGTCGCGCAGACCATCTCGCTCGGGAGCCCGTTCGGCGGCACCGAGCGCGCGCATCCCTTCCGGTTCTTGGTTGGGGCGGATCTTCATCGTACGAGCCCGGTCCTCGCCCGCCTCCGCGCGCGCGCGCACGATCACGACGTCCCGCACATGTCCGTCGTCGCCGACGCCGACTTGATGGTGGTCCCGTGCGAGAGCGCCGTCTTCCCGCGTGGCGACGTCGTCGTGCTACCGGGTCGCGGTCACAACTCGCTGCTCTTCGATCCCGAGTCGATCACGCACGTCGTCGACCGCATCAAGAAGCACCAGAAGCCCGCGCTCTAGAGCACCGAGCCGATCCGCCTATTTCGGCGGCTCGGGCAGGTCCATCGACGCCGACCACGACCCGTCGCGGACCGCTTGCTTCGGGTCCGCGAGCAGCTGCTCGCGCCACGTGACGCCGGGAGGAGAGCCGTCGATCCAGTGATAGCTGTGCTCGCGGACGTCGAGGTGCACGTACTGGGTCTTGGGATGCGTGTAGATGCCGACGCCGGCGCGCGGCGTTCCGCGCAGGTAGGCGGCGAGCACCGAGGCCTTCACGCCGTCGAGAGCGAAGTCGAGCGCCTCGCCGGTGCCGTGCTTGCCGCGAGCGCCGGGACGCGTCGCGCTGACGATGGAGAGCGACGCGCCGCCGAAGTGGTGAGCCGCGCGGATGGCGAGCTGCACGACGCGGAGGTCGAGACGCTCGTCGTCGTCGCTCGCGTCGTCCGGCGCGGTCTTCGTGCTGCCGGCGATGCGCATGAAGGCGCGTGCCTCACCGCGATCGAGGACGCCGTGCGCGTCGTAGAGTCGAATCGCGCCGCGCGCGTTGGTGTTGCGATTGAGGACCTCGATGGGCCCCAGCGCCGCGGCCCACGGCTCGCCGCCGTCGACCGCGCTGGCGCTCTCGGTGGTCAGCTCGCGCTTGGCCGGCGCCACGACGCGCGCCACGCGGAACACGACGCGCGCCTGCTGCGGCGCGGCGGCGGCAAGCGGCGGCGTCGCACCGACGGCGCTTGCCGCGAGCAGGATCGCCATGGCCAGGAATGCCGTTGCGCGCATCGGGGGACCGAGCGTAGCAGCTCGAGGAACGGCGCAACCCGCAGAGGCCGCAGCGGCAGCCCGGAAGCGGCGAAAATGTGGTACGTCCGGGGCCGACATGCCCGCCGACCCCAGCCCCGCGCGCCTTCGCCGTTTGCCCTCGCAAGCGCCGCGCAACGTCCGGAGATCTCTCGCCTTTGCCGCCGCGCTCGCGGCTGGCGCATGCATTCTGCACGTATCTCCGCGTGAGGCACACGCCGACGTCAGCTCCTGGTTCACCGCCGGCGGCGGGTACGGCTTCCAGCACAGCGACTCGCGCAACGTCTATGACCGCGCCGGCGCGCTCTCGTTCTCGATCGGCGTCGGCACGCAGCCGACGAGCAGCGTCGTGGTCGGCGGGCTCCTCCGCACGACGACGTACTTCTCGCTCGGCACCGACCTCGGGCTCTCGGCGCGCATCGCCTCGGGCAGCTTCGCGCGCGGTCAGTGGGGCCTCGCGTTCGACTTCGGTCCCGGCTGGCGGAGCTGGGGACTCGGCGCCGACTACGGTCGCTTCCCGCTCCACGCGATGATCGTCGGCGGCGCGCCTTGGGGACTGCAGCTCGGCGTCGGCGGCGACATCTGGAGCATCGACGGCGGGACGGCGGCGCGCGGCGCGGTCGCGATCCTCGAGATCGATCTCCTGAGGCTCACCGTCATGCGTCAGGGCGCGACCGATCGCTGGTGGGAGAACCCTTCGCCGGCCGGCGGACGTGTGCCGCCTCCCGGGAATCCCGAAGCGCTGAAGTGAGCGGTCAGCTCCCCCTCTTCGACGGAGAAGACACTTCGCCTCGGTCGACCGAGACGGAGCCCGAGATCGCACCGCACATCACCGAGGAAGATCGCGCGCTCGGCGCGCGCGTCCCTTCCTGGATCCATTTCGGAACGAGCAGCTGGTCGTTCCCGGGATGGACCGGGCTGCTCTGGAACGGCCGCCACACAGACGACGAGCTCGCACGCGCAGGCCTCCGCGCGTACGCGCAGCATCCGCTCTTGCGCACCGTCTCGATCGATCGCAGCTACTACGGTCCGCTGCGCGCGGCCGACGTCGCCGCGTACGCGAAGCAGCTCGACGATGCGAGCGCGCTCGCGCCGTCGCTGCCGCCGTTCCGCGTCGTGTCGAAGGTGTGGGAGGAGATCACCACGGCGGTCTTCCCGAGGCATCCACGCTACGGCGCGCGTGCCGGCGAGAAGAACCCGCACTTCCTCGACGCGGGGCGATTCCTCTCCGAGGTCCTCGAGCCGTATCGGCCGTACGCGAAGCACTTCGGGCCGTTCGTCTTCGAGCTCACGCCAATGCCGAAGGGCGCGCTCGACGACCGTGCGCTCGGCGCGAAGGTCGATGCGTTCGTCTCGGCGCTGCCCACCTCGTTCCAGTGGGCATTCGAGCTCCGGAACGAAGAGCTGCTCACGCCGCGCTGGGGCGACGTCCTCCGTGCTCATGGTGCGGCGAACGTCTTCACGTTCTGGACGGCGATGCCGAGCCTGCGCTCGCAGCTCGCGCGCGTCGGCACGTTCCCGTCGAAGACCCTCGTGGCCCGACTCATGCTGCCGCCGTTCATGCGGTATGCCGAGAAAAAGGCCGAATACGCGCCTTTCGACCGTCTCGTCGCGACGCAGCCGGACATGCGTGATGACGTCCTCGCGCTCCTGCGCGCGGCCGAAGAGGCCGACTGCAGCGACGCCTTCATCCTCGCGAACAACAAGGCCGAGGGGTCGGCGCCCCTGACCGTGAAGGCGCTCGCGGAACGAGTTGCGCGCGAGCTCGCATAGCCTGTGGACAGCGGGCGTGACTTGTCAGAGCCTGACGGCATGAACGTTCGTCCTGCCCGCTTTGCCGCCCTCGCTTTCCTTCCCGTCGCCAGCGTGGCCATGACGCTCCTCGCGAGCGCATGTGGAGGAAAGGCATCCGCATCGGCCACGACGGCGACGAGCGATCCGAATGCAGCGGCGTACACCGCACCGCCGATGACCGCGCCAACCGCGACGGCGATGCCGACGGGAGCTCCGGCCTCGACGACGGGCACCGGCCCCGCGACGCCGATCGCGCCGATGCTCGCCGCGGGCGTGCAGCCGATCCTCGTGCAGATGGGACAGACCGAAGCGCAGGGCGCGCAGCCGGACGGCAGCCCGTTCGCGGGGCAGTTCGCCGCCGGGCAGACGCTCGAGCAGACCATCAACATCAAGGGCAACGGCTGCTACACGATCGTCGCGGCGAGCCTCGGCATCCAGCAGCTCGACATCGCGCTCGTCATCCAGCCGGCGCCGCAGCTGCAGCCCATCACCGTCGCGCAGAGCTCGGGCGCCGGTGCCAACGCGACGCTCGGCGGCAAGGCCACCGGCTGCTGGCGCAACCCGACGCCGTTCGCAGGTCAGGGCAAGGTGATCCTCCGCGCCACGGGCGGCCAGGGCCTCGCTGCTGCGCAGGTCTTCTCGAAGTAGAGCGCGGCGCTTTCAGCGCAGCTCTCAGCGCAGCTCTCAGCGCACGAGCACGACGCGACAGCCGCCTTGATAGCCGTCGGGTGGCATCGGTGACGGGTCGCGTGCAACGTAGAGATCGTGAAGTCGAGTCCTTCTCCACGCCACGTTCGAGGTCGCCGCCCATCCCGACGTGATGGGCTGAGTGATGGCCGCGCTGCTGCTCGCGCTCTCGTCGAGCTCCCGAAGGTCGCTCAGCGCGTCGCGCCGGGCTGCGGCGAAGGTTGCGGCTTCGGAGCCACGAGCGGCTGCGGAGGCTCGCGCACCGGGTCCTTGACCTCGGCGTGCGGACGGCCTTCGTTCTGCTTGATCGAGTAGCGCACGAGCGCGCGGAGCACCTGGTTGCGCTCCACGTTGCCGACGAGGCTCTTGATGTCCTCGTACACGCTGGGATCGACGAGCAGCGCGCCGAGGGTGCCGCGTCCCGCCTTCACATTGGCGACGATCTCGCGGAGGTCGTCGCTCATCGCGCTCACGTTGCCCAAGACGTGCTGCGTGTTGTCGTCGCCGTAGACGATGGCATGGCCAAGGCCGTTGCCGGTGCGCAGCGCGACGAGGCTCTTGTTCAATTCGACCATCGTTCCGGTCGTGCTGGCGCCGAGCTGGTCGTCGTAGACGAGCGTGTGGACGAGGCCGGGGCCGCTCTTCGCGCGCGCGGTGACGTCCTTCGCGTCCGAAGAAATGGCTGCGAGGTTCGCGCTCGATGCGTCGAGGTTGGAGAGGATGTGATCGATGCGACGGCCCTCTTCGGGGTCGAAGATCATCTTGTGCGCGGCGCCGTCCTTGTTGTTCGCAACGCCGTCGAGGATGGCGCGCAGAGAACGCACGCTGCCCTTGATGTCCTCGGTCATCTGCGGATCGGAGAGCTGCTCGCTGGTGCGCTTGATGGCGTCCATCGTGAGGTCGGCCTTCTTCGCGACGTCGGTCATCTTCTCGATGGCCTTGCCCATGTCGCTCGGGTCTTCCTCGCTCGCGATGAACGAGTCGTCGGGCGCGGGCGCCTTCGACGGATCGCCGCCGGCAAGGTCGATCATCTTGTCGCCGAGGAGGCCCTTGTTGACGACGCGCGCGACGGTGTCGGGACGGACGCGGCGCGCCTCGTTCCGCGCCACGGAGATGGTCACGTAGATCTTCGAGTCGTCGGCCTTGTCGGAGTGCGAGACGTCGCTGACGGACCCGACGTCGATGCCGCCCATGCGCACCGCGGAGCCGGATTTCAGCCCGACCACGTCATTGAAGCGCGCGTGGTAGGTCATCTTGCGATCCCACGCGCGGCGATTGTCGCCGATCAAGAAGACGGCAAACGTCGCGAGCACCATGGCGAAGAGGACGAATCCTCCCACCTTCAGCGAGCGGTTCTTCCCGTTCACGAGGTCGAGAGTAGCACGTCGACGTCCTCGACCTCGGGGGCCTTGCCGTCGATGAAGTCGCGCACGTAGGGGTTCTTTGTCGTCTTGAATTCGTCGGGAGTGCCCATCATCAACACGCGTCCTTTGCCGAGCATCACGAGGAAATCGGAGACCGCAAACGCGGTGCCCATGTCGTGTGTGACGACCACGCTGGTCAGTCCCAGCGCTCGTTTGATGCCGACGATGAGGTGGTTGATGCGCGCCGTGTTGATCGGGTCGAGACCGGTCGTGGGCTCGTCGTAGAGGATGCACTCGGGCTGGAGCGCGAGCGTGCGAGCGAGGCCGACGCGCTTCTTCATGCCGCCGGAGAGATCGCTCGGACGCATCTCCTCGATGCCGGGCAGTCCCACCATGTGGAGGGACTGCGCGACGCGACGACGGACCTCGTCGTCCGTCATCGTGTTCCAGTTCTGCTCGCGCAGCCCGTACGCGACGTTCTCTCCGACGGAGAGCGAGTCGAAGAGCGCAGCGCCCTGGAACAGATACGCGACGCGGCGCCGGACCTCGTAGAGCTCGCTCTCCTGCATCGTCGTGACGTCGCGACCGTCGAAGAGGATCTGACCGCCGTCGGCATCGAAGAGGCCGATCAGCATCTTGAGCATGACGCTCTTGCCGCTGCCCGACGCGCCCATGATGGTCACGGTGGCGCCGCGCGGGATGTCGAGGTCGAGGCCGCTGTAGACGACCTTCGGCCCGAACGCCTTCTTGACGCCCTTGAAGCTGATGAGCGCTTCCCCACGACCGGCCACCGGCATGGCCTGATGGTACTCACTCCGACGCGTAGCGGAGGAGCCGCGTGGGGGGAGGCTCCGCCGAATTCACTTCGGCGGGTTGAGGGGTCCGCGCCGATAGGCGCGGGTGATAGGAAGGGCGGCGCGAGCCGCCCCCTGAGACTAATGCTCGTCGATCGAGATCCACGTCTCGTCGAGGCAGAGCTCGGCCTTGGCGTGGCTCGTGACCTTCAAGTCCGAGAGCTTCGCCGGCTTGCCGTGCAGCGTGATCTTGGTGCGGGCCGGATCGATTTTCCCGCTGATGGTGCGCTG
>JAXDMI010001130.1:0-6319 GCA_034666145.1 Myxococcales bacterium
CGCGATCACCGGCGGCGCCGGCGCGCTCGGGAGCGCGCTCGCCGCGCATCTCGTCGGCCAGGGTTACCGCGTCGCGCTCTTCGACACCGAGCGCGCGAAGGATCGCCTCGCGCAGATCGCGAAGCAGCTCGGCGCCGGGAACGCGGTCGGCCACGCGGGCGATTTTGCGATCGCGGCGACGTGGGAGAGCGCGCTCGCTGCGACGAGCAGCGCGTTCGGAGCGCTGCCCACCCATGGCGTGCTCGTGGCGGGCGGATGGGACGGCGGCGCTCCGTTGCATGCCGCGAAGGACGACGGCGCGTACCACAAGATGATCGCGGTCAACGTCGACACGGCCTATCGCGCGCTCCGTTCGCTCTTGCCGTCGATGGTCGAGAAGAAGCGGGGCAGCATCGTGGTGGTGGGCTCGCGTGCCGTGGAGCGTCCGTGGACGAGCGCAGGCGCCGCCGCTTATGCCGCGTCGAAAGCGGCAGTCGTCGCGATGGCGCAGGTCGTCGCGCAGGAGGTCCTCGAGCACGGCGTACGCATCAACGCGATCTTGCCGAGCACCATGGACACGCCCGCCAATCGCGCATCGACGCCCGACGCCGATACGTCGAAGTGGGTCGCGCTCGATTCGGCATCGGCAGTGATCACGTTCCTGCTCTCCGACGATGCACGCGACGTGTCGGGCGCGGCGCTCCCCGTGTACGGCCGCGCCTAAATCACCGAGGGTCAGCCGCCGATGCAGACGCCGCGCGACGTGAGCGCGCCGCCCATGAGGTGATTGAGGGCACTCTTTGCCGATGCGCCGAGGTCGTCGAGATCACGCATCACGTCGGCGACGATCGGCTTCGCGTTCTTCACCGTGGATTCGGCGTCGGGCGGAAGGCGCTCGATGACCTCGGCATACGCCTTCGCGCCGTGCACGAGCGTGCCGACCCCGAGGAGAACCGCCGCTCCACCGAGCAGCTTCTCGGACACACCGCCTCCATGCGATAGGTGGTGCCCCTCGAGCGCGAGCTCGATGCCCTCCTTCATCTCGTGTGCCGCATGGAGGCCCTCCTCGAGGTCTTTCATGTACGGATGCATCGCGAGGCGGAGCGCGCCGAGGTCCTTCTCGAGCTTCTCGAGCTTCGGAAGCATCGTCTTCAAATCCTCGGCAAGCTGCTTCTTCATCGGCTCTCCGATGGCACCGCAGACCGACGCGGGAAGCGGCTGCGCGATCTGGCTGCGAACCTGCGCGATGACGGCACCAGGCGTCGGTCGCGGATCGATGGTCGTCGACGAGGTCGGCCGATGATCCCACGCGATCTCGACGTGCTCACGCGGTCGCTCGGACTTCGCCGTGCGCGCCGCATCGTTCGGGGGCGGCGAGGCGGTGGCATCGAGGTCGTCGTTGCGGCGGCGGGAAGCGCTATCGGTCGAAGCTGTGATGGTCATCATGTCCTCCGAGCATGTGGTCGACCTCCTCACGGACGAGTTGCGCTGATATCCGGCGGGCCGCGCGGTTTCACCGTTCTCGCATTCTCCGCGCAACTTCGGCGCTTCGCGGCCGACACGCTCGGCATGAGTCTCGATCCGTTTCGCTTGGGGCCGACCGCGCGTCACCCGTCCTTTTCACCGAGCCGCAGGCTCGAGCGGTCCGTGCGGGTGATCGCCCTGGCGCTCTCCGCCGCGGGGTACACGATCTTCCGGCTGTCGGTCGGCGGCGGGCTCCTCGCGTCGTGGTGGAAGCTGGCGCTCGTCGAAGGCGCCGTCGTCGGCGCGGTGCTGGCGCTCGTCGTGCTCGTGAAGTTTCTGGCACGACGCAGCGTCGGCTGAGAACGCTGGCCGCCGGCAGCGGCGAGAAGTAGAAGCAGCCCTTCGCTCATGCAAGGCACGGTCGATTCTCGCTTCTCTCGCGTGCGCGACGTCTTCGCGGAGGGCTTCGTCGCGCACGGCGAGCTCGGTGCTTCGGTGGCCGTGACGCTCGACGGCAAGCTCGTCGTCGATCTCTGGGACGGCTTCATGGACAAGGCGAAGACGCGTCCGTGGACCGAGTCCACGATCGCGAACGTCTTCTCGGTGACGAAGGGCTGGACCGCGATCTGCGCGCATCGCCTCGTCGATCAGGGCAAGCTCGATCTCGATCGGCCCGTCGCCGACTACTGGCCGGAGTTCGCGCAGGGCGACAAGAGCGACTTGCGCGTTCGTGCGCTGCTCGATCATCGCGCAGGTCTTCCCGCCATCCGTGAGCTGCTCGCGCCCGAGGCGCTCTTCGACTGGTCGACGATGACCGCCGCCCTCGCGAAGGAGACGCCGTGGTGGACGCCCGAGACGAAGCACGGCTACCACGCCGTGACGTACGGCTGGCTCGTCGGCGAGGTGATCCGTCGTGTGTCCGGGAAAATGCCGGGCGTCTTCTTCCGCGACGAGATCGCCGGGCCTCTCGGCATCGACGCGCACATCGGCCTCGATGCCGCCGACGACGCACGCTGCGCCGATCTGCGATTCCTGCGACGTGAGCCGGGCTCGTCGCCGACGTTCGCGCAGCGCTTGATGACCGCGCCCGAATCGATGGCAGCGCGCGCCTTCACCAACCCGGCGGCGCTCGTCATGCCCGACATCGCGCTGAGCCGCGCGTGGCGAGGCGCGGAGCTTCCGTCGATCAACGGTCACGGAACGGCGCGCGCGAACGCGCGTCTCTACGGCGCGCTCGCCTGCGGCGGCGCCCTCGACGGGGTGCAGGTCCTCACGAGCGCATCGATCGATCGCGCGCGGACGGAGCGCTCGAACGGCGAAGACGCGATCCTCGGCGTGCCGACGCGCTTCGGGCTCGGCTTCATGCTGAGCGAGCCGGAGGCGTCGTTCGGTCCGAACGACGGCGCGTTCGGGCATCCCGGCATGGGCGGCGCGCTCGGGTTCGCGGATCCCGAGGCGCGCATCGGCTTCGGCTACGTGCCGAACATGCTGGGGACGCACATCCAGCTCGATCCGCGAGCCATGCGCTTGATCGACGCGCTCTACGCCTCTCTCTGAGCGTCGCTCTGAGATCCTCCGCGCGGCCGCGACTAGACGATTCGCGACTCGACCCACGCCAGCGCCGCGAGCAGCTTCGAGCGTGCGCGATCGGTCGTGACCATCTCCATGTGACCGGGCGCGCGGCGTCCGTCGTCGCTGCTCACGATGCGCATGATCTCGAGCGGCCCCGAGCAACGGCGCGCGAACGCCTCCGCCGATGCCGGGTGACACGTGACGTGGTCGCCCTCGCTCGACACCGCGCACACCGGCACGACGACGCGCGCGAGAGCCGCGAGGTAGTCGTCCGCGCCGTCCGCGCTCGTCCACGAGTCGCGGTGCATGAAGCGGAGCAGGTCACCGACGAAGGCGCCCGACGCATCGTCGCTGCCGACGCGCATGCGGCGCGCCGGGATGCGGCCCATCCGCGCCACCGACTCCTTCATCACGCGAGCGAGCGCGAGCTTCGCCGCCCAGCGCACGCGTGACGTCTCGAACGCACGCAGCCACACGTTCGCGCCGATGGCGATGATGCCGTCGGCCGCGATCCTTCCCGAGCCTTGCGCGGCGAGCGCGACGTGACCACCCAGCGAATGACCGACGACGAGCACGGGACGATCCTCGCTCCGCGCGCGCGCGCAGTCGAAGACCGCCGGCAGATCGCGACGCACGAGGTCGTCGTATGTCCAATCCGGAGCGCCGCGCGCGAGCGCGCTATCGCCGTGTCCGCGGAAATCGAAGGCGATGGTCCGAAAGCCCGCTGCGGCGTACGCCTGCGCGAGGCCCGGACGTTCGCGTCGGCCGAACTCGCTCTTGCGCGCGAACATGGCGTGCGCCATCACGCACGTACCTCGCAGCGCGACACCCTCGGGCGGGTCGTCGACCACTGCACGGAGCGCGACGCCGTCGGCCGTGCGGATCTCGAGCTCCTCGAACGATGCCCGCGGCGCATGGACCTCGCGGCTCTTCTTCTTGGCGTTCGCGCCGCCGGCGCCGCGCGCACGTGCGCCTCGAGCCGCCGCGCGGTCGCTCACTCCGCTGCCGCCCTCGCGCGATCGGCGATCTCGAGCACGCCTTCGCGAGTCCTCCGCACGACGGCGAGCGCGTTCACGACGCGCCTCCGCACCGGCACCTTCGCGGCCTGCCCCTCGGACGGGAACAGTAGCTCGCACAGGCCATGAAACAGCTTATTTACAGGTGGATCGGCAGGCCACGCGGGGAAGTCTTTCCGCATGACTTCTTGGATGTCCATCTGCTTTCGGAAGCCGATGGCGAGGATGTCGCGCGGGTCGACACCGATGGTGAGGAGATCGCGCTCCATCGCCTTCAGCGAGAACACCGACGACGCGAGCAGCTCGAGCTGGAACAACGCGACGCCGATCTTCTCCGGGATCGACATCTTCGCCATCAGCGCGGGGACGAGCTGCGTGCCGAGCCCCACGTGCCGCGCTTCGTCGCGCTCGTAGTACGGAAGGAGATCGGCGAGCACCGGCTCGACGCGCAGCTCGCGCACGTGCTGGAAGAGCGTGAGCGCGATGGTCTCGATGGTGAGCTGCATGCCGAGCAGCTTCTTCGTCAGGTCCTTCGTGCCCAGCGTCATCTCGACGACGCGCCGTGACCAGAAATCCATGGGCGGAGGCTCGTGCCGGAGGAGCGCGAGGTAGTCGTGCATGACGTAGAAATGACGGGCCTCGTCGTGGACCTGACTCGCGGCGGCGAGCTTCGGCTCGAGCTCGATCAGCTGATCGCTGAGCTGCGCGCTGATCTTCCACGCCGCCAGCTCGCCCCACATGATGATCGAGAAGATGCGCGAGAGCGCGTTCCGCTCACGCTCGGGGAGCTGCGGCGCGCCGTGCTGCTTCACGAGGTCGGCCAGCACCGCGCGGCCGTCCCAGATGCGCTCCTGACCGACGTGGTAGATGCTCTCGAGCCGTCGCGCGCGACGCGCTTCGCGATCGGCGCGCCCCGCCGTCAGCTCGAACATGTCGAACGGGATGCCGTGCGGGTCGCGCTCGCCTGCACTGCGGCGGAGACGTCCGAGGAAGCCCATGGGGTCGATTCTATCAGGCGGCCGAGGAGGTCCTGCGGGCATCCCCCGGCGGAGCTACCGTTTTGGCATTCGGAAGCGTGTTTTCCGCAACGAAACCGCGTTAGGATGGACGGATGACGGGCCAAGATTGGGTCCTTTTTTCGGCCCTACTGCTCGTCGTCGGCGCGGTGGCGTATGCGCTCGGCGCACAACGCCGCGAGCGCGCGCCCGCGTCCGCGCACGCCGCCGCGCCCATCCCCGCGCCCAACCCCCCCGGCGATGCCGTGGTCACCATCGGTGAGACCACGTCGATCGACGAGAGCGAGCTCGACGAAGGAGGAGGCCGCGACGAGGCGCAGGAGCCGGAGCAGCCCAAGGAGGCGGTGAAGGCCGAAAAGGCGGAAATGGCCGCCGAAGCCGAGAGCTCACTTCCCGTCATCCCCAAGCTGTACGAGAACGAGGACGACGACGTCGACATCACGCGCGTCGGGAGCCTCGGCGTTCCCGCGCCGCGAACGGTGCTGCAGGCACCCGTCATCCGCATCGACGAGGACGACGTCGAGCAGCCGGAGACGGCGAGCGACCATCCGTATTTCCTCGTCAGCGCGACCGCGCAAACGGACACGGGCCTCCGCCGCAAGCACAACGAGGACAGCCTCCTCGTGAACCACCAAGCGAATCTCTTCGTCGTCGCCGACGGCATGGGCGGACACAAGGGCGGGGAGCTCGCGAGTCAGCTCGCCGTGAGGGCGATGGACGATGCGTTCGGCACGAGCACGTTCGAGGGAAAGCCGCACGACGAGATCCCGCTCGAGGCCAGCGAGCTCGCACGCGCGATGCAGATGGCAAACGCCACGATTTACGAGACGGCGAAGGCAAAGCCGGAGCTCGACGGCATGGGCACGACGCTCTGCGCCGCACGATTCTCGCCCACGAAGCGCCGCTTGCACATCGGTCACGTCGGCGACAGTCGCTGCTATCGACTTCGCGACGGCATCTTCAAGCAGCTGACCGCGGACCATACGATGGCCGATCTCGGAATGACCGGGCCGGAGTCCGCCAATCTCAGTCGTGCCGTCGGCATCTGGGCGGCGGTTCCGATCGACGTCATCGTGGCTGCGCCCTCACCCAACGACGTCTACCTGCTCTGCTCGGACGGGCTCACGAAGATGCTCGACGACGAACGCATCGCTCACGTCCTCCGTACGGAGGAGGACGCGAAGGCCGCGGTCGATCGGTTGATCTTCTTCGCCAACTCCAAGGGCGGTAAGGACAACATCACCGTCATCCTCGTCCGCGTCGTCGACCCCG
>JAXDMI010001131.1:0-4368 GCA_034666145.1 Myxococcales bacterium
TCGCCGCGCTCGACACGCTCGCCGCGGTCCGAAATGCGCTCTGCGCTGCGCTCGGAAGTTCGAGCGGATTTGCTCGACTTCGTACGCAGCTTCACCGTCGCCATCGACGCCGAACCTAGGCGGAACAAACAAACTTGTCAATTTCGAGAATCAATGTGCCTATTTCCTTCATGGACGCCGCGGGCCCGGTCTCGAGACCCGCGCTTGCGGGTCGTTTCCGGCTCGAGGAGAAGCTCGGCAGCGACGCTGCAGGCGAGACGTACCGCGCCGTCGAGGTCGACGGTGACGGCGCTGCGGTGGTGCGTATCGTGCGCACCGAGGGCGGCAGTGCGCGTCGCGATCGACTGCTCCGCGAGACGAAGCGAGCCGCGCAGGTGAAGCACGAAGGGCTCGCCGTCGTGCTCGACGTCGGCCAGACGGAGGACGGCGACATGTTCGTCGCCGTCGAGAAGATCGAAGGAGAGCGGCTGTCCGATCGCCTTCGAACGAGCGCTCCGCTTCCCGAGCACGAAGCTGCGACCATCGCCGCGCAGATCGCACGCGCGCTCGCGGCGGCGCACGATGCCGGCGTGGTGCATCGCGATCTGCATCCGTCGCTCATCGCGTTGAGCGGCGCGGGCGAAGCGACGCGCGTCAAGGTGGAAGGCCTCGCCACGCCGCGCACGCTGGCGGAGGCGACGAGCTCCGACGCCGCTGCGGGCAACGCGGAGCTGGCGTTTGCCGCGCCCGAGCAGCGTCGCGGCGAAGCCGTGGGCCGGCGCGCCGACGTCTACTCCATCGGCGCGATGCTCTACGCGATGCTCACGGGCGACACGCCGTCGCCGGATGCGCCCGTCATCGAGAGCGCGCTCGGTGACGTGGTGCGGAGATGCCTCGCCGACGATCCCCGCGAGCGCTTCCTCGACACGATCGCGCTCGGCGCTGCGCTGCGGGCGGCGATGGATCCAGCCCCCACGGCAGCGCCCGCGTCGGTGCGCGCATCGACGCCTTCGGTGCGGCCCGGACCGACGAGCGGTGCGACGCCCGCTCCGCCACCGTCGACGCGCGTCCCCTCGCGGCCCATCTCGGTGCGTCCCGCCGGCTCGGACTCGGCGCCGATCCTCGCCGCGCGTCCGCCGGCTGCGCCGCCGCCGCGACCGCTGGGGCGTCCGCTGACGGCGCGACCGAAGTGGGAGGAGACGCTGCTCGATCTCCGCGACGGTCCGGTGCCGCGTGTCGCGCTGACCGTGGTCGTCGCGTTCGTGATCGCGCGCATCCTCACGTCGGGGTTGGTGCCGTTCGTCGTCGCCATCGTTGCGGGGCTTGCGGCATACGCGGTGAAGTTCTGGCGTGGGTCTCGCGGCTGAGCGTCAGCGCTGCGTCGCGAGCGTGAAGAGGAGCGCGAGGAGCGCAAGCACCCAGATCGGCCAGGTTCGCCGCAAGAAATCGCTCCAGCTGGCGCCGAACCCGTGGAGCGCGCGACGACCCGCCTCGCGCTTGCCGACGATGCGCATCGCTTCGGCACGGATCTCGGCGCGCTCTTCGTCGTCGGTGGGGTCGTCGCCGCGCAAGAACGAGACGTGGTGCTCGAGCTCGTGCTCGATGGTCTCCGCGAGCTCGTCGTCCCAATCGTAGGGCCCGTCCTCGTCCCACATCGCACGGAAGGTCCGGTAGTAGACGGTGACGACGGGCGCCTGCGTCGGCGTCCCGGCATCTCCAGGATGCGGCGGCACATACGACCCGAGCAGCGGCTCGCCCCCATCATCGACCGCGGGCGTCCCCCCCTCGACGACGAGCTCGACGTCCTCCATCTCCGCCATCCTCGGCTCGCCGATCTCCCGCGCGCGCGCAGCAAACCGCTCGAAGTCGGGAAACACCCCCTCGCTCTCGCTCTCGCTCCCGCTCTCGCTCTCGCCCCCGCTCTCGCCCTCGCGCCCGCTCGCGCCCTCGCTCGCGCCCCCGCCCCCGCTCTCCCTCTCGTAGGGCGCATCGACGTCGTTCCTCGCCCCGCACGCCTCGCACAGCACGACACATCCCAATCGCACGACATAATGCGTCGCGAGAAACGCATCCCCGACCGCAAAAAAAGCCGGATCGTCGCACTCCGCCAGCGCAGTCGCGATCTTCTCCGCGTCACGCTCGGCCCCGAGCGCGACGATCCCCATCGCGCGCACGACCTCGCTGGTCACGTCGAGCCGTCGCTGCGCAGCGGCCGCGAACAGCGGACGCGCCTCGGCCACGGTCCGCTCCTCGAACGTCACCGTGCGCGCGGTGCGGACGCGTCCGAGCGGGATGGGCGGCACGTCGATCGGCTCACCGAGCGGCAACGTCACGTCGAGCTCGGGATCGTCGAGCTCACCGTCGATCCAAGGACCGATCTCGAGCGAGGCGCACGGACGAACGTGCATCGCCGCTCCGCAGTTCCGGCAAGCGATCTCGACCTCGTCCTCCGCGATGACGCCGCTGCGTGCGAGCACCCCGCGAAGCACGTGAAAATCGCGCAAGACGAGCGCGCCCACGTCGAGCTTCTTGCCGTCGCGCGTGATGCTGACGCGTCCGGCCGCGAGCGCCGCAAGGACCTCGCTGAAGAGCGGTGCGCCTTCCGCGCGCTCCACAGGCTCCTTCGCGTCCGACGCGCCGGCCTCGAGCCGCACGACGGCTCCGCTCGGCAGCGTCAGCTTTGCAGGCAGCCTCGCGATCGCGGCGCGCTTCACGTCAGGGCTTCTGGTTGGGCTTTTCACCGCGCGTCTCGTGGCCTTCGGGCTGGATGCCGAGCCATCGCACGATCGCGCTGTGGATGCCGTAGACGACGGGCGTGAGCAGGACGGCGACGACGAGCTTGATGAGGTACTCGCGGCCGATCTTCGCGAAGACCCACGCATAGCGCTCGCTCGGGGTCTTCATGCCGAGGAAGGAGTTGGGATCGGAGGCCGCCGTCCACATCCAGAAGATGAAGTTGATCATGACCGTATCGACGATCTGGCTCAGGATCGTGGAGCCGGTCGCGCGCAGCCAGAGGTGCTTCGACTGCGTGAGGGCCTTCCAGAACTGGAAGACCTGGATGTCCAAGAACTGCCCAATCAAGTACGCGATCATCGACGCGATGAAGAGCTGCGAGCTGCCGCCGAAGATCTTCGCGTACTCGGCCTGGGTGAAATAGGTCGATTCGTGCGGTCGCATCCACGTCGTGACTTGCAACAGCACATACGCAAGGAGCGCCATCGCGAAGCCGAGCAGCGTGAGGAAGCGCGCTCCCTTGCGACCGTAGAAGTCGTTCACGACGTCGGTGAGGAGGAACGTCACCGGGAACGGGATGATGCCGACCGAGATCGGCCCGAGGTCGTGCCCGAACGCCGTGAAGGTCGGGATGGTCTTGCCTCCGATGACGTCACCAAGGAGGAGACACGAGACGAAGACCGCCGAGAGGACGACGAAGAGCTTGTGCTCGGCCTTCATCCCCGAGAAGGGTGAGGACTGAGAAGCTCCGTCGCGCGTTGCCGCTTCTGCCATCGGCGCCGACTATCGCACGAAATCGGGGAGCCGGATTCGCGTCTCAGTCCGAGGCGGGGCTGTCGGATGTCGGGCTCTCGCTCATCGGCGGAGGGCCTTCGACAGGGAGCAGAAGGCGGAAGACCGCGCCGCGGCCGTTTGCCGAGCGACCAATGTAGGAGAGCTCACCGTTGTGCTCGAGCGCGATGCGCTGCGCAATGGCGAGCCCGAGGCCGGTCCCGCCGGCGCCCTTGGTCGTGGCGTACGGCTCGAACAGACGCGCGGCGATCTCCGGCGCGATGCCCGGACCGTTGTCGGCCACCGAGAACGTCACGTAGTGCCCGTCGGTGTCGGTCGTGATCGACACCGCTCCACCGGGTACGTCCTTCACGGCATCGAATGCATTCTGCACGAGATTGGTGAGGATCTGGATGACCTGGTCGCGATCGGCTCGCAGCGTGGGCGCGCGTCGTTGCGCGGTGTACGCGAGCGAGATGTCGCCGGCCGCCGCCTTGTGGATCTGCACGACGTGGCGCGACACCTCCTCGACGTCGATGTCGGTGGGTCGAGGCTGCGGGAGGCGCGCGAAGCGCGTGAACTCGGTGACGATGTTCGCGATGCGATGCACCTCGTCGAGCACGGTGCGCGTAGCTTCGTCGAAGTACTCGTCGAACCGAGGATCCTCGCGGGCGCGGAGCCGCCGGAGCGTCTCCACCGCGGCGCGGATGGGCGCGAGCGGGTTCTTCACCTCGTGCGCGACCCGACGAGCCACTTCGCGCCACGCAGCGACGCGGCTCGCGGCTGCGAGACGTCGCCTCGTCACCGCGAGGTCTTGAATCATGCGATCGAACGCAGTGGCGAGCTCCTGCACCTCGCCCGACCCCCGAGCCTGCAACGGCC
>JAXDMI010001132.1:0-5698 GCA_034666145.1 Myxococcales bacterium
GAGCCCTTCAGACGTTCCGACCGCTGTGGCCGTGTGCGGGTGTCATGAACCCCTAGGCCTAGGCCTAGGTGGGGGGCGCTGGCCGCGCTTTAGGCTTCCCAATTATCCAGAGCTCTTGCGAGATGGCTGGGCGTGCACACTGAGCGACCGTTTGCCCTCCGGGTTCAATCACATAAGGGGACCATGAAAACCGCGAAGCACGAACCCGGCAGTCGGAACGCTTCTAAGCCTAGGGAGCCGGATCCCTTCGGTCAACGGTAAGAGCCAACAGAAACCGCAAGAAAGTGGGCCATTCGCTCGCGATGTTGGCACATCACGAGCATGCAGCAGGAGCTCGAGCCCGGAACCGAAAGCCAGATTGGCAGCCACGGACGCCGCAGCCTCCGAGAGACCGAGCGCACGCAGCTCGCCGGCGAGCTCGCGTTCCTGAGCCCCGAGGCGCAGGTGCAGCGCACCGCGGAGCTGCTCGGCGACGGCGCGATGGTCGTCGAAGTGATCGCGCCTCCCGCATCGATGCGTGGTCGCCTGTGCGAGCACGTCGACGAGCTGGTGGAGCGCGCGCTCGGGATCCGCGGCGCGCCGTCTCCGTATCTCGCGGCGTGGTCGGCGATGCCGGAGGACGCCGCTGCGCGTCTGCAGGATCAGCTGTTTCGCGCGCGCACCCTCGGCGCGACGGGGATCGCCATCGCGCTGGGCTCGCTCGCACGCATCGCGGCACCGGCGCTGACGCCGGAGGACAGCGCGATGCTGCGCTCGCTCGCGTACGCCACCGCGAACGGCCCGTTCGTCGTGCTGATCGACGACGGTGATGAAACACTCGATGCGCATCGCGAGCCGGTGTCGCTCGGCGCGATGCTGGGCACATCGCGCGTCCGTGAGATGACCGAGCTGGTCGAGAGCATCGAGAGCATCGAGAGCATCGAGAGCGTCGAGAGCGTCGAGAGCGTCGAGAGCATCGAGAGCGTCGAGGTGGTGCTCGAGGCTTCGAGCGTGATCGTCGAGGTGTGTGCCGCAAGCGAGCCCGAGCCAGTCGTCGCCGAGCCCGAGGTGCCCGCCGAGGCCGAGATGGTCGAGACGCACGTCGATGCACCCGTCGCACCGATCGAGGTCGCGCCCATCGCGGTCGCGACGCCCGAGCCGACGAAGCTCGCTACGAAGAGTGAGCGCGACGCCGCGCGGCGCCGGCAGACCGCGGGCGTTCCCGTGGCCGGGCCGTCGGACTACTGGCGCTCCTGGGCCATCGCGCTCGGTGCAGCGCGCGGCCCGCAGCCGCTCGCGTCGTTCGAACGCCTGTTCGTCGAGAGCTACATGCCGCTCGCGAATGCCATCGCCGCCGGGCTCGACGACACACGCGCCCTTCGCGCCCACGACGAGTTCAAGAGCGGCTTCGACCGCACGTACACCGATGCGTTCGCCACGTTCGGGGCGACCGGCCGGCGTCCTCGCCTCGTCATGGACGCCTACGACGTCGCCGTGAAGCAGGCTCGCTTGCATAATGCACGCACCACGCACCTGCTCATCGTGGATGCGATGCGCCACGATCTCGGCTGCCTCGTACGCGACGAGCTCGCGACGCGCGCCGCCGGTACCGCGTCACTCACCAGCGAATCGCTGCTCTGGAGCTCGCTGCCGACCACCACGTACCGCCAGCTCGAGACGCTCGCTCGCGGCATGGATGCGCTGCGCGCCCCGGCCCTCGAGGAGACCACCGAGTCGCTCCGCGGTCGCAGCGCCGAGACGGTTCGCCGCCTGCGCGTCGGCTCACGCGAGCTCTACAAGCTCGACGTCGTCCCCTCGATGCTCGGCGCGCTCCCCGATCCCGTCGCGAACCCCGGCCCCGCGACCGTCGTTGCCGCGCTCGCCGACATCGCGACGAGCGTGGCCGATGCCATCCTCCGTCACGTCGAGTCGCTGCCGCCGCGCACCCTGCTGCTGGTGCTCGGTGATCACGGCTTCACCATCGATCGCCGCGGCCGCATCACCCACGGCGGCGCGACGCCGGAAGAAGTGCTCGTCCCCTGCCTCGCGTACCTGGTCGGCGACCTCCACTAGCTAGTCGCCTCGGCACTCAGCCCGCCGCGGGCCCACGATCGTGGGCGTGGGCGTGGGCGTGGTCATGATCGTGCTCGCCGTGGCCGTCCCCGTCCCCGTCCCCGTCCCCGTGCCCGATCTCCGTCTCGCTCTCGTGCCGGTGCCCGTGATGCACGTCCGGCACGTGCGCATGCTCGTGCACCATCCGCGCGTGCGTGTGCTCGTGCGTGTGCTCGCCTTCCGGCATCGGATCGTGGACGTGGTCGTGGTGCCCGTCATCGTGGCGATGCATGTGCTCGTGCACGAGCGGCTCGTGCGCATGGGGATGCGCGTGGCGCTCCGTCACGTGCAGCACGAGCCCGGCGATCATGACCGCCCCCGCGAGCGCTGCATAGATCCCCGCTGGCTCACCGAGGGCCCAGGCGAGCAGCGCGCCGCAGAACGGCGCCGACGCGAACACGGACGCCGTACGCCCTGCCCCGAGCGCTCGTTGCGCCTTGTAGTAGAGGCGGAGGCTCAACCCGTAGCCGGTCGCGCCGACGATCACGAGACCGAGCATCGGCAGCGTCGACGGCCACGTCTCGCCGAGCGCGAGCGCCACGCATGACGAGAGCAGCGCGCCGAGAGCGCCCTTCGCTGCGACCACCGCCGCGGGATCGAGCTGCGCGAGCGGCTTGGCGAGCGTGTTGTCCATCGCCCAACCGAGCGCGGCAGCAGCGACGGCAACGAGACCGAGGACATGCAGCGCGCCGCCGGACTGTCCGCGATCGAAGACGAGCAGCGCTCCACCCGCGACTAGCAGCGCCGCCGCGACGGCCACTCTCCGGCCGACGTGCTCCGCGTAGAAGAGCCGCGCGAGGACGATCGTGAAGACTGCCTCGAGGTTGAGCATGAGCGACGCCGCCGTGCCGCTGGTATGCGCGAGTCCCCAGGCGAGGGCAGCCGGCGCGAGCCCCGCACCGAGCGCGGCGACGAGCACGATGCGGCGCAAATGCTCGCGCCGGAGCTTGGCTTCGTCCTTCGACTGCGTGACGAGGCCGACCAGCGCCGCTCCCGTATAGAGGAGAGCGGCGGTCGCGAACGAGCCGATGCCGCGCCCGAAGCGCTGCACGAGCGGTGTCGCGAGACCGAACGCCAGCGCCGACGCCAGCGCGAGCAGCGTGCCGCGAAGGGCCGGCCGATCGGTGGTGGTCGTGGGCGAGCCCGTCACGCCGGCGAGCTTAGCGTCACGCGCGCGGCTCGTCGCGCGTGGCTCGTCGCGGCTCGTCGCGTTCGGCCACCCGTAGTAGAGCAGAGCCATGAGCACCCTCACCTCGCGGTGGCTCGACCGTGCGACCGACACCCGCACGGTCGTGGTCGACGCGTCCGGCCCGCATTCGTATGCCGACGTCGTCGCTGCATCGATCAGCGTGGCGTCGTCGTTGCTCGATGGGAGAGCGTCCCTGCGTGGCGAGCGCGTCGCGCTGCTCATCGGACCGAGCGCACGCTTCGTCGAGGCGTTCTTCGGCGTGCTGCTCGCGGGAGGATGCGTGGTGGTGCTCTCGCCGCTGCATCCTCCGCCCGAGACGCGCTACTTCTGCGAGGACGCCGAGGTCCGCACGGTGCTGTTCTCCGCCGAGCACGCGGCGCTCGGCGAGCCGCTCGCTTCGACGTGGAACGTGCGCGACGTCGACACGATGCGCACCGCGAGCGAGCACATCGGCGCGGTTACCGGAGCCGCGCTTGCGACGGGCGGCGATGCGGCGGCGCTCCAGCTCTACACGAGCGGCACCACCGGCAAGCCGAAGGGCGCCGTGATCACGCACACGAACCTCGAGGTGCAGCAGGAGCTGGTCGGCGCAGCGTGGGGCTTCGGCCCGACGGACACGCTGCTGCATGCACTGCCGCTGCATCACATGCACGGCCTCGCCATCGCGCTGCTCACCGCGCTCGGCGCCGGAGCCACGACGAAGCTGACGTCGTTCGTCGCGCCCGAGATCTGGGACGCCATGAAGGACGCAACCGTCTTCATGGGCGTGCCCGCGATGTATCACCGGCTCTTCGTCGCGTTCGACTCCGCCGACGATGCGACACGCGCGCGCTGGACGGCGAACGCGCAAGGCCTGCGCCTCGCAACGAGCGGCAGCGCGGCCCTCCCGGTCACGCTCGCCGAGCGCTGGCGCGCGCTCACCGGCGCGATCCCGCTCGAGCGCTTCGGCATGACCGAGATCGGCGTCGGCATCACGAACCGGCTCGAGGGCGAGCGCTTCCCGGGCTGCGTCGGCTTCCCGCTCCCGAGCGTCGAGACGCGCATCGTCGACGAAGACGAGCAGGTCGCCGAGACCGGCGAGCTCTGGATCCGCGGACCGAGCGTGTTCACCGGCTATCACCGTCGCGAGGAAGAGACGCGCAAGGCATTCGCGAAGGATCCCGACGGCGGCACGCCCTGGTTCAGGACCGGCGACACCGTCACGCGCATGGGCAGTGCTCCCGGTCCTCGCCCTTTCAAGATCCTCGGTCGCACGAGCGTCGACATCCTGAAGAGCGGTGGCTACAAGCTGAGCGCGCTCGAGATCGAGGAGGTCCTCCGCGAGCATCCCTCGGTCGGCGAGGTGGCGGTGATCGGCGTGCCCGACGAGGCCTGGGGCGATCGCGTGGTGGCCTGCGTGGTCCTCGGCGCCGCGGGTCCGGCCTGCAACGAGGCAGCCCTCCGCGCCTTCGCGAAGGAGCGCCTGGCCGGGTACAAGGTCCCGAAGGACGTCCTCTTTCTCGCCGAGCTCCCCAAGAATGCCCTCGGAAAGGTGCTGAAACCCGAGCTCCTGGCCCAGGTCCGGGCCTCGGCCACGGAACGGTGACGACCGCGTGGCGCGCTCGCACCTTTCACCACGATCCGCCTTTGAGACGCGGAGGTATCGTGGCGTGATCGCTCGGTCGCGCTAGCTTGCCGCCGATCATGTACCCGCGCGCTTCTCGTTTCGCGTTCATCGCTCTCTTCGTCGGTACCGCCGCCTGCGGCTCCTCCAGCCCGCGCTCCGGCTTCGAGAACGCGGCGGGCACGCCGGATCCGGCCGCCACCACGCCCGCGGCTCCCGGCGCGACCGGTGACTTCAACACGATGAACCCGGCCCCGCCTGCGGTGAACCCGTCGGACATCAACGAGGTCTGGGGGCACAGCTCCGACACGCTCTTCTCGCTCGACCCGGTCACGAAGGCCGTCACCGAGATCGGCAAGTTCAACGGCTGCGAGCCGGTCGTCGACATCGCGCTCGACGAGGCGTCGAACCTCTTCGCGACGAGCAACACCGCGCTGTACTCCGTCGACAAGAAGAGTGCAGTCTGCACGGAGATCTCGACGGGCACGTATCCCAACTCGCTCTCGTTCGTGCCCAAGGGCACCGTCGATCCCAACCTCGAGGCGCTCGTCGGTTACGAGGGTGACAAGTACGTCCGCATCGACACGAAGACCGGCGCCAAGTCGACGATCGGCACGCTCGGCGGCGGGCTCCAGTCGAGCGGCGACATCGTCTCGGTCAAGGGCGGCAAGACCTACCTGACCGTGAAGAGCACCAGCGGCAAGACCTGCGCGACCAACGACTGCCTCGTCGAGGTCGACCCGGCGAGCGGCGCGATGGTGAAGAACTGGGGCTCGATCGAGCACCACAACGTCTTCGGTCTCTCGTTCTGGGGC
>JAXDMI010001133.1:0-3076 GCA_034666145.1 Myxococcales bacterium
ACGAGTATCCGCTCGCCGTCTCGGTGGAGGTCCCGACGGGCGCCCTCGCAGCGACCGTGGCCGAGTGGATGCCGGTCGGCGGAACGCGCTCGGAGCGCCGTGGCTTCCGGGGCCCCGTCGGAGGCCTCGGCGCCGGCGATCGGACCCCTGCCGATCCGCTCGCCGCGGTCGGTCTCCACGAGGGAGCACTCGTCGATCGCACCTATCGCGTGGAGCGCGCGCTCGGTGTCGGCGGCATGGGCTCGGTGGCGCTCGCCACGGACGAGCGCCTCGATCGCAAGGTCGCCATCAAGTTCATCAAGCCGGAGCTCTTCGCCTTCCCGGAGATGCGCACGTTCTTCCACAACGAGGCCCGCGCGATGGCGCGCGTCGGTCATCGCAACGTGCTGTCGGTGTTTGCGTTCGGCGAGCACGAGGGCACGCCGTACTTCGTCATGGAGTACGTCGACGGCAAGACCGTCGACCAGTGGCTCCGCGCCCGTCCGGGCGGCACCTTCCCCGATCTCGGCGAGGCGGTGCGCATCCTCGAGCAGGCCTGTCTCGGCGTCGAGGCCATCCATGCGACGAGCACCGTCCATCGCGACCTCAAGCCGTCGAACCTGCTGATCGATCAGTCCTTCCGCGTCGCGGTCGGCGATCTCGGCGTTGCGCGCGTCCTCGACACGGCGACGAGCGGCAACTTCATCGTCGGCAGCGCTTCGTACATGGCGCCCGAAGCTGCGCTCGGCGAGGACGAGGCGCCCGAGCTCGCCAGCCGTCGGGACATCTACGCGCTGGGCTGCATCGCGTACGAGCTGCTCACGGGTCGTCCGCCCTTCACGGGGCAGACCGACATGAACGTGCTCTCGCAGCACGTGCTCCAGGAAGCGGTGCCGCCGAGCAAGATCCGCGCGGGCCTTCCGCCCGGCTACGACGACGTGATCGCGAAGGCGCTCGCGAAGGATCCGTGGAAGCGATACCCCACGGTCGAAGCGTTCCGTCGCGCGCTGATGGCCGAGCACAGCGGCGCGCGCGAGCCGGAGCGCATCCTCATCGCGGACGACGACGACGACTGGCGCTCGCTCATCGTCGCGTCGCTGAAGGATCGCTTCCCGAACGCGGTGATCGACGAGGTCGGTGACGGCGAGATGGCGCTCGAGGCCTTCGAGAAGAACCCGTACTCGGTGGTGCTGGTCGATCTCCAGATGCCCGAGATGGACGGCGCGAAGCTCACGCTGCTCCTCCGTTCGGTCGAGAGCTCGGCGCGCACGCCCATCATCGTCCTCACCGCGGCAGGTGGACCGCGCGAGTGGCAGCGCCTCAGCGCGATCGGCGCCGACGCGTTCCTCGTGAAGCCGGTGAACGCCGACGACGTCGAGCTCGTGATCCGACGCACGCTCCGATCGCGTCACACCACGCCGCCGAGCGGCGCAGCTCCGACGACGCCCACGCAAGAGACTCCGCTTCCAGTCTAGCGCAGCCTCCGTTCAGAGATCGAACCACCCGCCCAGGCCCGCGCTCAGGCCGACGTGGAACACCGAGAGATCGTTCTTCGTCGTCTGCGAGCTCGGTCCGTTCGCGACCTCGGTCGAGCGCGAGCCGCTCAGCGGAATGTTGAGGAGCGGCCCGAAGTGGATGAAGAAGTGGCGCACCGGCGTCCAGGCGAACTGCGGATCGAGATCGAGCGAGAGCACCGTGTCGCTGTCGGTGGTGGTGACGGGCGTGTTGTTCTGCGCGACCGAGGGCGTCGACGTGCTCACCGAGTAGAACGCGAATCCGGCGCGCGGCCAGAACGCGAACAGGTCACCGAGCGGCAGCACGTAACCCACGCGCGGCGCGAAGCCGACGATCGTCGTCTTGCCGGCGTCGCTCTTGCGCGTCACGCCGTTGGGGAGATCCTCGGAGTGGCTTCCGCCGAGGCCGAGCGCGAACGCAAAGGCGCCGCCGAGCGTGAGGCGCCTCACGATGGTGTAGTCGAACGCGACGCGCGGGATGGTGTGCACCGCGCCGAGGCTCGGCTCGCGACCGAAGAGGATCGCCATCGACGTCCCGCTGTCGGTGGTCTTGAACGCAGTGCCGCCGACGGTCGCGGTGACGGTCTGGCTCGTGTAGCTGAGGACTGGCAGCAGGCGATCGACCGATAGGATCAGCTGATGCTTCTCGCCGAGGCCGTTCGCGTCCTGGGCCGCCGCTTCACGGGGCGTGGCCACGAGGAGAGCGACGGCGACGGCGAAGGACGACGCACGAACTGCGCTACCGCGGAGGAGTCGGCTCATCCGCCGACGTTACGGGGTCGCTTGCGATGCCTCAACTGGTTCGAGCAGGGGCGCGCCGCACGGACGCGTGCCTCACGATCATCCCGAGGATCATGGCGGTCACGAAGATCCCCGCGGGCACGCTGCCGGAGGCCGCCGAGAGCAGCGCGGGCCCCGGGCAATAGCCGCCGAGGCCCCAGCCGATGCCGAAGAGCGCGGCGCCGGCGAGGAGCGGCCCGTCGATCGACGTCTTCTCCGCCCAGTGGAACCCGCCACCGCCCAGCGGCGCGACACGGCGCTTCGCGACGAGGACGGCGAGCGCATGAACGCCGATCGCGCCGATCATCACGAACGCGAGGCTCGGGTCCCACGCGCCTGCGACGTCGAGGAAGCCGAGCACCTTCGCGGGGCGGGACATCCCGGAGATGCCGAGACCGAGCCCGAAGAGGACGCCCGCTACGACCGCGACGGCGATGCGCGACGAAGCACGCGGCGCGGTGCTGGAGCTCGCCGGCGCGCTCATCGGCCGACCCCGAGGAGATGGCGGACGACGAAGACGGTCATGACGCCGGTCGCCATGAACGTGAGCGTGGCGACCATGGAGCGCGTGGAGAGACGGCTGATCCCGCAGACGCCGTGGCCGCTCGTGCATCCGTTGCCGAGGCGCGTTCCGTAACCGACGAGCACCCCGGCGATCGCGATGAGCACGACCGTCACGGGCGCGCCGCCGGCGCCGCCGAGCGAGCTCGCGAACGCGCCGGGGTAGAAGATCCGCAGCGCGATGCCGGCCGCGAAGAGACCGAGGAGGAACGCGGCGCGGAACGATCCCTCGCCGCGCCACC
>JAXDMI010001134.1:0-6002 GCA_034666145.1 Myxococcales bacterium
CGGCGCCAACAGCGAGCTCGCGTTCGGCGTCGCCGTACAGACCGACGGGCGCGTGCTCATGGCCGGCTCCGTGACGAGCACGCCGGCCGCCAAGAGCTCCGCTATTGTCGCCCGATTCAAGACGAACGGCTCCCTCGACGAGACGTTCGGCAACGGCGCTTCGGGCTTCTTCTCCGGACACAGCCGGCCCGACAGCGCCGACAGCTGCGAGTCCGTCACCATCGCCGCCGACGGCAAGATCCTCGTCGCGTGCAGCGCGGACGAGAGCGCGGGGGGCGGCAATCCGCTTCCGGTCGTCCTCCGCCTCCTTTCCACGGGCCAGCCCGACGTCGCGTTCGGCCCTGCGCAGTCGGGTTACTCCACGATCGCGCTCACCGGTGCGACGGCGCACGACGTCCATCGGCTCGCGGACGGTCGCTCGCTTCTCACCGGCGAGACTCCCGACGGCCGCATCTTCGTCGCGCGATTCCAAGCGGACGGCACCGTCGACTCGTCCTTCGGACCGAACGGCATCGTCCTCGTCGCGTTCAGCGGCGCCATCAGCGGAGCGCGCTCGGCGCTCGACGCGGCCGAGCATCTCGTCTTTGCCGCCGGCCTCGGCAGCGACCTCCTCGTCGCGCGCCTCGACGCGGCCGGCAAGCTCGATCCGACGTTCGGCAGCACCGGCTTCGTGGTCACGCCCGCGGGCGCGAAGGCGGTCGGCAACAACGCCCGCGTCGCCATCGCCGCGGACGGTCGCATCGTCGCGGCGACGAACCTCGACGCAGCGCCGTCGAAGCTCTTCGCCGTTCGCCTGTGGCCTTGATCACGCGACCGCGATCACGCGGCCGTCATCACTTGAACTTGCTGTGGCACTCCTTGCACGTCGCCTTCATCCCGGCGAGCGCCTCGGATGAAGCCTTCTGATCTTTCGCTGCCGAGGCCTTGCCGAGCGCGATGGCCTTCTCGTGGAGCTGATCGGCGAGCTTGTCGAAGTCGGGACCCTTCGAGAAGTCCTTCGCCTTCGTGCTCGTCGCCTGGATTCGATTCGAGACCTCTGTGAAGGCCGCGTAGTCGGCGTCGGTGTAGCTCGCGGCGCCGGCCTTCTTCATTTCCGGGTCGGCGATGGTGGCCTGAGAGTCCATCAGATCGCTCAAGGACGTGAGCTTCGGCACGTCGCCCGCCGGGACGTCGCGATGGGGCGGACCGCAGGCGGCCAGAGCGCCCGAAGCGAGGAGCGCGCCCGAAAAGACTACGGCGGAGAGGATGGAGGCCTTCGACATGGCCGGCAGACTACTGACGGTCGCCGTCAATATCGAGGCGATCCTGCTCCGATCGCTCGTCCGAACCGTCGTGGCCTCGTGGCATGTGGCGTGCTACCTGCTCCGGCGATGAAGTCGCGCGCCTCTTCCATGCTGGCCTTCGCCGGCATGACGCTGCTCTGTGTCTGTGCGTTCGCCGGGCCCCTCGCGGCGTGCTCGAGCAGTGATACCCCCGCAGCCACGCCTGTCCCGGTCGTGCCGACCGTCCCGCCCCCGCCGCAACTCGACCCGCCCGACGCCGCGCCGCCGGTCGATGCCGCGCCGCCGAAGATGGTGCCGAAGCCGACGTTCCCCGAGGTGCAGACGCGCGGCGGCTCGGTCATCAAGACGCCGAAGGTCGTCGCCATCGTCTTCGCCGGCGACACGCTCGAGCCCCAGATCACCGACTTCAGCAAGAAGATCTCGGCGTCCACCTACTGGAAGGACCTCGGCGTGGAGTACGGCGTCGGTCCGATGACCGCGCTCGACACCATCATCATGAACGAGACGGCGCCCACCGCCATCACGTCGTCGGCGATCGAGACGTGGCTCGTCGGCAAGCTGTCCGGCGCCACCCCCGAGCTCGGCGTGCCCGACGCCGACACGCTCTACGCAGTCTATTACCCGAACACGACCACCATCACGATGGACGGCTTCGGCGGCAGCGACCAGGCCGTGAGCTGCAAGGGCTACGGCGGCTATCACTTCGAGATCGCCGTCGGCGCTACGCACGTCGGCTACGCGGTGATGCCGCGCTGCTCCGACATCGACGAGCTCACCGTCGCGGCGAGCCACGAGTACTTCGAGTGGGCGACCGATCCCTTCCCGCAGACCAAAGCCGGATACGCGCGCCTCGACGACGCGCACTGGGCCTGGCAGGCGGCGTTCATCGGCGAGCTCGGTGATCTCTGCACGTATCTCGATCGCGAGTATCTGCGGCCGGCGGAGATCGGCTTCCAGGTCCAGACGATGTGGTCGAACAAGGCGTCGCTCGCCGGCAAGTACCCGTGCGCGCCGAAGCCAGGCGCGGCGTACCTCCAGATCATCCCGACCGCCGAGGACTCGGCGACGGTCCCTGCGCAGATCCCCGGCGAGAAGGACATCACCACCAAGGCCATTCGCGTGAAGGCCGGCGGTTCGCGCACCGTCGACGCGCTCGTCTATTCCGATCAGCCGAGGGCGGACCTCGTCCCGATGCGAGCGCTCACCTTCGACGAGTTCACGACGGGAATGGGGACTGGGCCCAACGCATCGGGCTACACGTACAAGATCGAGCCGACGTACGCGAAGGTCGGCGACGTCGTCTCCGTCACCATCAACGCGCCGACGAGCGCGAGCTACGATCTGATGATCATGCTCGCGTACACGAGCGACACGTCCGTCGAATACTGGCCCGTGCTGGTCGTGAACGACAAGGCGCCGCCGCCCGCCACGACGCCGATGAAGATGCCGAAGCTCCCCGCGTTCGGACGCGCCGCGTTCCGTGGAACGTCGACGCCGCGCATCACGAAGCTCGGGATGAAGCGCGCGGCGAACGTGGCTCGCTAGCGTCGGGCGCCTCGGCGGCGAACGGGAGCGTGAACGAAAACGTCGTCCCCTCCCCGACGCGGCTCTCCACCGTCAGCCGCGAGCCGTGCGCATCGAGGATGGCGCAGGCGATCCAGAGACCGAGCCCGCTGCCGCCCCTCCCGCCGCTCCCGGACCAGAACTTCGTGAAGATGACCTCGAGCTCATCGGCGGGAATGCCGCGTCCCGTGTCCTTGATGTAGAAGCGGAGTCCGTCCGCGACCTCGTCGACGTACACCGAGACGACGCCTCCGCGCGGCGTGAACTTGATCGCGTTGCCGAGCAGGTTCGTGAGCACCTGCTCCAGGCGCGGCTGATCGCAGTGGATCGTCCGCCTCGTCGCGATGTCCGATTCGAGGATGACGCCCTGACCCGTCGCCAGCAGCGCGACGGCATCGAGGGAATGCGCGCAGAGCTCACCGACATCGCAAGGCCCGGGCTCGACGACGAGCTTGCCGTCGGCAATGCGCATGGCGTCGAGCGCATGGTCGACGAGATCGCGCGCGCGTTCCGTCGACCGCTGGATCAGACGAAGCATTCGCTCCATGTCGGGAGGCGTGCTCGCTCTCCGATTGAGCTCGGTCGAGCCAAGGTTGATGACGTGGAGCGGCTGCCGGAGATCATGCGCGACCATCGACCACGTCGCATCCGTCGATTGCTTCGCGGCGCGGGCCTGGCGTGCGTCGTCCTTCTCGCGCTGGAGCGCAGAGCGCAGCTGCCCGAGGACGATGCTGATGCCGATGCCGACACCGAAGAAGATCGCGAGGTCGAGCGCGTCACTGGGATCGGCTATCGCGAGCACGCCTTCGGGCGGCAGGAACCCCTGCGCGATCGCGGCCGTCGAGAGCGCGGTCGCGACGTAACCCGGGCCGCGCCCGCCCACGCGCGCCGCGAGGAACACGGCGGGATAGAAGAAGAGATGCGGCGACGGCGGGATGAAGCTCCAGAACGCCAGCTGGAGCAGGTACGCGATCGCGACGACGACGACGGCGACGGCGTACCGAAACGAGGTCGACTCCGTGACGAGCGCACCCGACCGAGCCTTCGCGAGAGCCGCCATCCCTCCACCTCGAGGGATCGTCTACTGCCTCCGGCCCGGCTTCGCTAAGGAGTTAACGACACGTTAATGTGCTCACGCGAGCGCGCCGACGGCCTTCTCGACAGCGTTGACCAGCGCATGCGACGCGACGAGGTCGGTCACGGCAGCGATGTCGCCATACAACGGTCGATCGCCGGTCATCGGCGCGACGCGTTCGCGCACGGCGGCGAGCGCGGCTTGTACGCCCCGGCTCGGCCGCAGCGGCGCACGCTGATCGAGCCCCGCCGCCGCAGTCATGATCTCTATGGCGAGACACACGCGCACGTTGGTCACCACCTCGCGCAGCTTCTTCGCGCTGACGCTTCCCATCGAGACGTGGTCCTCTTTTCCGGCCGAAGACGGGATCGAGTCGACGCTCGCGGGATGACAGTAGATCTTGTTCTCGCTCACGAGTGACGCGCTGGTCACCTGCGCAATCATGAAGCCGGAGTGGAGGCCGCTGCCTGCCGCGAGGAACGGCGTGAGCCCCGTGGACAGCGCGGGGTTCACCAGCTGTTCGACGCGCCGCTCGCTGATGTTCGCGAGCTCCGCTGTCGCCATAGCCGCGAGATCGAGGGCGAGCGCGAGAGGCTGGCCGTGGAAGTTTCCGCCGCTGATGATCTCCGTCTCGCCGCGATCGACGAAGACGCTCGGGTTGTCGGTGATGCTGTTCACTTCGCGCTCGAGGACGCTGCGCACCCACGCCAGCGCGTCGCGGCTCGCGCCGTGGACCTGCGGCATGCATCGCAGCGAATAGGCGTCCTGCACCTTGCTGCAGTCGCGATGGCTCTCCGCGATCTCGCTGTCGGAAAGGAGCGCACGCAGGTTCTTCGCGACGATGAGCTGCCCGGGATGCGGGCGCGCGAGCTGAAGACGTTCGTCGAAGGGTCGCGTCGAGCCCTTCAACGCTTCGAGGCTCATCGCGCCGGCGACGTCCGCGGCAACGCATAACCTCTCGGCGGCGAGCAGCGCCAGCGTGCCGAGCGAAGCCATGAGCTGTGTCCCGTTGATGAGCGCGAGGCCTTCCTTCGCTTCGAGCACCACCGGTGTGATGCCGGCTTCCTTCAGCACCTCGGCGGAGGGACGCATCGGTCCGTCGTCGAGCTGCGCCTCGCCTTCGCCGATCATGGCGAGCGCCAGATGCGCGAGCGGCGCGAGATCGCCGCTGGCTCCGACCGACCCCTGGACGGGGATGCGCGGATGGACCTTCTTCTCGAGCATCGAGACGAGGAGATCGACGAGGCCCGCGCGCACGCCGGAGTGACCGAGCGCGAGGACCTGCGCGCGGAGGAGCATCATCCCGCGCACCTCGGCCGACGAGAGGTTCGGTCCGACGCCGGTGGAGTGCGAGCGCACGAGGTTCTGCTGGAGCGCACGGACGTCGGAGGCGGAGATGCGCGTCTCGCTGAGCGCGCCGAAGCCGGTGTTCACGCCGTAGACGTTGGGCGCGGCGTCACCCGCCTTCGCGATCGCCTCGATGGCGGCGCGCGAGCGCTCGACCTTCGCGCGCGCTTCATCGGCGAACGTGACGGGACGCCCACGCACGGCGACGTCCTCGAGATCTTCGAGGGTGAAAGCGAGACCGACACGAACGGGAGCAGACGAGCGATCGCGTAGCGCGGGCATGCACGGCGTGTAGCGCGGGGCCGCGCGGCTTGGGAGCAACAAAGAGATCGACAAAAGGAAACCGACCGGACCTCACGAAGAGGACCGGTCGGTGGAAGAGCTTTGGGCTCGATGCGCAGAAGCGCGGTCAGACAATGTTTCTGTTCGGCCGTGATTGGGAGGTTGCGCAGAGCTCCTGGAGGTTCGGACGGTGGACGGTTGGACGGTGCGTCGCTTGATGGCGGAGGGCGAAGCAGATCTCGCGGCGATTCGTTCGAATCGGACGAGCTGCTCGGGCTCACCGCCGGCTTCGTACCGGCATCGGCTTCTGGCCGACAGTAACCCACATGGGTGCATGAAGTAGACCTGGACGGTTACACCCTCGAAGCGGACCTAACCGCGCGGAAGGTCGTGTCGTAACGTCTCACAAGGTGAGACAACCAGTACCCATGTGAGTGAGACGCGATCCATGC
>JAXDMI010001135.1:0-3415 GCA_034666145.1 Myxococcales bacterium
CCGCCGTTGCTGTAGGCGACGTCGCGACCGCGCTTCCGTGCGACATGGACCACCCGCGCGTCGGCAGCGATGGCGACGCGCACCAGCGCCTCGCGATCGACCTCGGCGTCGTCGGTGCCGTCGCCACGTCCCGCGCTCTCGAGGCGGTGCACGGCGCGGAGCCGTGCGCGAATGCGGCGCGCCTCGTCGACCGCGAAGGCCGAGACCTGGTGCACGCCGGCACGACCGATACGCACCGCGCGGATGAGGGCGGTGACGTCGCATCCCGCGAGGCGCAGGTCGTCCGGCGGATCGGACGGCGGCGGCCCGGGCAAGAACATCGGTCGTCCCACAGCGAGCGCGGCGACGAGATCGATCGCGTCCTCGATGCATCCCGTCTTTCGTGCCTCGACGAGAAATCGCCCTAGAAAAGCGTCGATCGGTAGCGCGAATACGCCGCGCCCACCGTCGGTGAGCGTGCCGTCCTCGGCGAGCACGCCCCAGGCCCGGAGATCCGCGCGCGCTGCCTCGAGCGCGTACGGCTTCGGAGGATCGAGGAGGCGCAGGTCCTCGGGCTTCTCGCCCCACGCCGCCGCCGACATCACGAGCGGCACCAGCGACTCGCGATGGATCTCGGGCTGCGTGGTCTTCGCGAGGCTCGCCGCGTGGCTCCACAGGCGATAGCAGACACCGGGCGCGGTTCGACCCGCACGACCCGCTCGCTGCGCCGCGGCATCATCGGCGATGGGCGCGAGCACCAGCGAGCCGCGCCCGTCGACGTAGCGCGTCTGTCGTACGAGGCCGGCGTCGATCACCACGCCCACACCGGGAATGGTGATCGACGTCTCGGCGACGTTGGTGGCGAGGATCACCTTGCGACGAGCGGCCCCGTCGAAGGCACGCCGTTGCTCGTCGAGCGTGAGCCCGCCGTGCAACGGAACGATCGCGAACGCCGAGCCGTCGAGGACGCGCCGACACGCCTCGATCTCCGCTTTGCCGGGAAGGAAGACGAGCACGTCACCGGCGTCGCCCGCCGCGCCGTCGATCGCGGCGCGCACCCGTGCCGGTAGCTCGCCGACATCGGGCAGCGCGTCGCCGCGCCCGAGATAGCGAACGTCGACGGGGAAGGCGCGGCCGTCCGCCGAGAGATGAACGCCCCCGACGTGCTCTGCGACGCGATCGCCGTCCAGCGTCGCGGACATCACGACGAGCCCGCTCGTTCGCCGTCGCACCAGGAGCGCGAGCAGGAGATCGACGTCGAGCGTGCGCTCGTGGAACTCGTCGAGGATGACGGTGGCCGAGCCCTCGAGCAGGTCCGGCTGACGGAGCACGATGCCAGGCGTCGCGAACACGATGCGCGTTGCGTCGCTCATCGTCTTGTCGTCACGCACGACGTAACCGACGGCCTCGCCGAGGCGGCATCCTTCGAGATCGGCGACGCGCGCGGCGAGGCTGCGGCATGCGACACGTCGAGGCTCGATCACGAGGACACGCGCGGCGGGGGCACGTGCGCGACACCAGCGCGGGATCTCGGTCGACTTGCCCGAGCCCGTCGGCGACGAGACCACGACCGGCTTCCGATCGACGACCTCGAGGAACGACGCCCTCAGCGCCGCGATCGGCAGCGCGCTGCTCTCTTCGCTCACGCGGTCTCTTGGCCCGTACGCCTCATACGCTCAGCGGGCGCCGAGGAGCGCGGCGATGGTGAGCACCACCCCGGCGATGCTGAGCAGCGCCATCACGCCCGCGGGCATGACCTTGCCGGTCTTGCGGAAGCCGGACACGAAGCGTCCCGCGAGCGGCAGCGACACGATCAGGCCTAAAAGAAGGCCGATCGTGCCCTTCGCGCCCACCAGATACGCAGCGCCGAGCAGCAAGACACCCGACGAGACGCCGGCGATGAGCGACGGGCGACTGTTCGCCTTCACGTAGCCCATGATGCCTCCGGCGATGGTCAGCGCACCGAAGACATAGAGGTAGATCCGGACGGCATCGAGCATGGGGACGGGCATTCTCTCACCTGGCGACGACGACGTTGCCGGATTCGTCGATGTCGACGGCGCGATCCTTGAGGAGGCGGCCCACCGCGCGCTTGAAGGCCTTCTTGCTGAGGCCGAAGCGCGCGCGGATCTCCTCGGGCGAGGCCTTGTCGCCGATCTTCGGAGCGCCGATGCGCGAGATCTCCCTGAGGATGCGCGCGGCGTCGCCCTCGATCTCCTCGTGGGCGTGACCGCGAAGAGAGAGCTCGATCTTCCCGTCGGGCAGCACGTTGGTGATGCGGAAGCGCCCGGCCTCACCTCGTGACAGCGAATGCGGCTCGCTCTCGGGGAGCAGACCGACGAACGCGTTCTCGACGATGACGAAGAGCCCGATGCCCGGCTCCTTACGCCACGCCTCGCCGGCCACCCATTCGTCGAGCTTCCACTCGACCTTCTCGGCGCCGGCTGCGCCGCCGAGCATCTCGCTGACCTTCATGGTGCCCGCGAGCCGACCGGTGCCGTCGATGTAGAGGCCCACGGCGTAGCGATCGCCCACGCGCATGTCGGTGGTCTGCTCTGCGAACGGCACGAGCAATTCCTTCGCGAGCCCCCAGTCCACGAACGAACCGAACGGCGTGTTCTCGACGACCTCGAGGAACGCGACCTGTCCCAGCTCGAGCTTCGCCATGCGCGTCGTGGCGATGGGCCGCCCCTCGGAGTCGAGATGGACGAACACGTCGACGGCGTCGCCCTCCTTCGCGCCAGGCGGGATCTCGCTGCCGATGAGGAGCACGACGTCGTCGTCATCGCCGCCACCATCGGCGGCATCGCCGACGGCGAGGAACGCGCCGGGCGTCGCGAAGCGTCGAATGGTCAGGCTGGCGAACCGCCCGAGGAGATCACGCACCATCGTTCACGACGACGACGGGATCGTCCTGCTCGGTGACGTGAGGCTTGCCCTCGAAGTCGATGAAGTGGCCGGAGCGGTTGGCCTTCGTCTCGAGATAGAAGCGGTTGTACGCGTTCGCCGGGATCACGTGCGGGATGCGATCGGTCACGTGGATGCCGTATTTCTCGAGCTCGGCGACCTTCTTCGGGTTGTTGGTGAGGAGGCGCACCGACTTGACGGTGAGGCTCGCGAGCGCGTGAGCGGCGATCGCGTAGTCACGCTCGTCGTCGCGGAAGCCGAGCGCGAGGTTGGCGTCGACGGTGTCGAGCCCGTGGTCCTGGAGCGAGTAGGCCTTCACCTTGTTGAGGAGGCCGATGCCTCGGCCTTCCTGCCGGAGGTAGAGGAGGACGCCGCACGGCTCCTGCGCGATGCGCTGGAGGGCGACGCCGAGCTGATCGCGGCAATCGCAGCGGAGCGAGCCGAGCGCGTCGCCGGTGAGGCACTCGGAGTGGAGGCGCACGAGGACGTCTTTTTGGCCGAGGACATCGCCGTGGACGAGGGCGAGGTG